>DAOWFO010000028.1 GCA_030637965.1 Thermoplasmata archaeon | reverse complement strand
CAACCTGCTTCTTTTGACATGTGAACAAGTTCTTTATCACGAGCCAATACATCTGCATTTCCATTACAAAAAAACTTTTTGTTTAAGCTTTTCATTTTTTTAAATAAAATTTTACTATATTCGGGATTTATTGTGAGAGATTTATCATAAAAAATTATTGTCTTTTGTGGTATAGATTTTATCTCATCGATAATATCATCAACAGGTCTTGTGAAATATTGAGAACCACCAGGGAGATTTGATTCAGGGCAAAAATCGCATTTATATGGGCATCCTCTTGTTGCCTCAATTGCGCCAGTAATTATAAAACCAGGTAATTCAACTTTTGTTGGAGGTATTCGTACAGAACTATCATATTTTTTTGGGCCATAAAAAGATTTTAATTTATCATTCTCAAAGTCACATAATAGTTCAAGCCAGTTGGTTTCATTTAATCCTATTATTACACTATTGGAATGAGTTTTTGCTTCTTTTGACATTACCGAAGGATACCAACCACTTAGTACAACAGTTATACCTTTTTGTCTAAAACTATTAGCTATTTCATAAGCGCGTTGAACACTTGAAAAATTGAAATTTATTAGGACTATATCATAGTTTTCATTAAAATTGATATATGAATATCTTTCATCAATAATTTTCACAGAATGTTTTTTAGGGGTAATGGCTGCCAATTGACGGGCATATAATGTAGGAAGAATTGAAAACGTATTCAATAAAAGTTTTTCGGTAAGTTTTAATTTCTTTCCCTCCAACCAAAAATTTTCTATTATCAGTATCTTCATAATTTTTGATCAATATTAATGACACATATATATAAGTAATCATAACATACTTATCAAAACAACCAGGGACAACCATGAATTCATTCTACAATCCTGTTCTCTTATCAAAGATTCTTAAAAGTTATTTATTTGACATAAATAGATTAAGAAATTTAAATGACGAAGAATTAAAAAAATATCAGATTAAACGTTTGAGAAAGATTGTAAAATTTGCATATACTGTACCACTCTATCATGATAAATATAGAAAAGAAGAAGTTCACCCAGATGATATTAAGAGTCTTGAGGACATTAATAAACTTCCAACTGTTTCTAAGAATGATTTTAAAAAGTATTACCCAAATGGTATAGTATCTTCAAAAATTGCTAAAAACAAATTAATTGAAGTTTCTACTTCTGGAACTACTGGTAAATCTCTTACAATTTATGTTGATATTTTTGATATTGTAGTTGGTCTTTTTGGTTATATTAGATCTTTAAATGAACATGGTATAAATTGGAGAAAAGACAGACTTACTATTATTGCTGATTTTCAACCTCATACCGTTGAAAGTGGATACATTCATAGAGGTTTACAACCTAGACTAAGTTCTAATCTTTTTTTCAAAAATATTCAATGGTTAAATACTAATGATTCTTCAGAAAAAGTAATTAAAGAAATAAATAAATTTAAACCTGATTTTATAGGAGGTTATACAGGTATGCTTGGGCATTTAGCTCTTTTAAAAGAGAAGGGATATGGAAAAAACATTTCTCCTAGGGTTATGGCTTCAACTGGTGGATCGATTAATAAAGCGCTTAGAGATTTGATTGAAAAAACATTTAATGTTCCTGTATTTGAATCATATGCATCAACGGAATCTGGCCCAATTGCTTTTCAGTGTAAAAATGACGGATATCATGTATTGTCTGATTTTGTATATCTAGAATATTTGAAAAAAGGTATACCTGTTAAATCAGGAGAAGCTGGAAAATTGGTTTTAACTAAACTATATGGTCATGGAACTCCGATTATTAGATATGATGCGATTAATGATATTGTTGCTCCACTCTATGAGAAATGTGATTGTGGTTTAGCTGGTGAACAAATAAAAAAGATTTATGGTAGAGATGATTTATCATTTTATACGACAGATGGTAAAATATTACTTCCGTCCTCTTTTGGGGAAATATTTGGTAGAATTCTATATGAATTAAAGACAAACAAATTAAAAGATGTGAGAGTAATTCAACATGATATAAATAAAATTGAAATTCAAGCTGTTATTAATGAAAAACTAAGAGATGTTGGACCGTCTGTTGAGGAAATTTTTTCTGTATTAAAACAAGGTTTCCGTGAGAAATTCGGGTCAAATATTGAAATTTTGACAAAAGAAGTTAAAAAAATTGATAGAAAAAAGCCTAGAATAATTTCAAAAGTAGATCGAAATATGATAAAAATTACAGGATATGCTTGAAATCTCTAATTATACCAAAAATTTTATAAAAGACTATAACAATAACAAAATAATAAGAATTAATATTGGAGGCAAAAGATATGAAAGTATCACTTTGTATTGGAGATATATGTATACCAGCAAAATGTCCAGTTGTTGATATACAAGATGATAAAGTGGTTATAGGTGAAAAAGAAAACATCTGTACACTAACAAAAGAACAGTTTGGTGTTCTAAAAAAGAAAATACTTAACCACGAAATCTAAAGGAAGAAATGCCTTCCTTTTCATTTTTTCTAAATAATTTAAAAACTTAATTACATTTTAAGTTTAAAATTTCTTTATTTAGATTCAACGATAATTTCTTATTTTATATTTATCAACAGTTTTTCAAGTTGTTATTTTAAATTAACGATCACTATTATTTATCTAATGATAAATTCCCACTCGCACCATAAATCATCAGGATGGTTATCAGGTGGACAGACATTGCATAATACTTCAATATTTGGATTGAACTCATTAGCAAAAGCTTTTAAAAATCCCCATCTAACTGGTTTACAACCAAATTCGTTTAATTTCTTATTTATTCTTGTATTTTGAACACGACATTTAACATTTCTAAGAATTGCAGTGTCTTTTTTTAAAATGATTTCCTTATCTTCAAGATCAAGTGCCCATCCTGAAAGGCGAAGAGCTTTTATCATAGAAGCAATGTCGCCACCAGATATATCGAAAAGTTTTTTCAATTTACGAGCCTCAATTTTACCCATAACCTCCCAAACTTTCCTATCGATATCTGTTGCTATCTCAGTACCAAATTTATCCTCAATATCAAGATAATATAATCCATCTACAGTCCACATATCTCTTAAATGCATGAATATAAAATCTGCTAGTTTTTCTTTTGGAATTTCTTCGATTATTTTCCTATCCAAAGCTCTACTCATCTCGACACTTCCATTTTATTATAACCTAGTTCCAATAATTTGAAAAGTTGGAAATAGATTTTAACTCATCTTGTCTTTAATTGCAGAAGTTAGTTTTGGAAGAACTTCATAGAGATCTCCTACAATACCATAGTCAGCAGATTTGAAAATTAAGGCATCTGGATCTTTATTAATAGCTACAATGACACCGGAATCACGCATACCAGCAATATGTTGAATCTGCCCCGAAATACCAGTTGCAATATATAATTTGGGCTTAACTTTATGACCTGAAAGACCTATCCAATGGTCTTCTGACATCCATTTAAGATCAGCAGCAATAGGGCGACTACAACCTATAGTTCTTCCTTTCAAGACATCAGCTAGTTCATTAGCTAATTTTATATCCCCTTTGTTTTTGAAACCACGACCACATGATACGATAATATCTGCATCCTCAACGTTAACATCCTCTGTTACTGCTTCCTTGATTTTCAAAATTTTTGAAGATGATTTTCCTGTTTCAATTTTCTTTTTAACTATTTCTCCTTTGCGATTAGCGTCCTTTTTTAATGGTTCAAAAACTTTTGAAGAGATTGTAAGAATCCTTGGTTTTGAGTTGAACTGCTCAACTGAAATTGCATTACCACTATATACAACACGTTCAGTAGTTATTTTATTATCTTTCAAATATATGTTAGTACAATCAACTATACAACCTGCATTTAGCTTACCTGCCAATCGAGAGGCAAGTTCCTTGCCATTCTTATTAGAGCCAATTAAAATTGTATCTTTACCAGTTTCATTAATTACTTTTTCAAGAATTTCAGCATATTCTTCAGCCTTAAATGAATCAATATCTGATTCAGCAACAAAGACATTGTCAGCTCCATAAGAGATATATTCGTTTGCAAGTAAATCATCGTTTTTTCCAATTATTAATGCAGTAGATTTTTTGCCAAGATCCTTTGCAAGTTCACTTCCTTTTGACAACAACTCGAATGTTAATTTTTTATTATCTGAATAAACAAGTACCATTATATCACCCTAACACTCCATCTTTTGCAAGATTGTCAACCAATTTCCCTACAGAATCATCAAGATTATTTTCAAAGACAATATTCTTACGATCCATTGAAACCCCTTTTAGTTCAACTGTTTTAATTTTAGGTTCCAATCCAACTACAAGCGATTCAATATCCCATTCATTTATTGGTTTATTAGCTGCACCAAGTATTTGCATTAGACTTGGTAAACGAGGTTCGTTAATTTCCTTTGTAACAGTGATAAGGACAGGATAAGATGATTCAGAAGTCACAGATTTTTCACCCATATTTCTCTCAGCTGTGACTTTGTCTTTTTCAGCATTAACACTTTGAGCATATGTAATCTGCGAGATATCTAAAAGACCTGCAATTTTAGGTCCAATCTGACCAGAGAAAAGATCAGTAGATGCCTCCCCACAAAGAATTATATCATATTCTCCTATCTTTTTTATCGCCTCTGCTAAGAGTGTAGACACAATATGATAATCGTATTTGTCAGGATAAGGAATTAAAACACCCTCATCAGCACCCATTGCGAGAAGCTCTTTAATCCTTTCTTTTGCATCGGCTGAACCAACAGTTACAACAGTTATTTTACCATTATGTTTTTCTTTAATCTTTATTGCTTCTTCCAATGCATTTTTATCAATATCACTTATCTTTTTAGGTATTCCTTCTAAAATTGGTTTATTTGAGGATGAATCGATTTTAATTTCAGATGCATCGACAACCTGCTTTGCACAAACAATTATGTTCATAACTACACTACACTCCCTAATATTTCCTTCTTTAATTTTTCTAACTCTCTTAAATCTTTCCTTTTAATTTTTCCACTTTGAGTTTTTGGTAGTTCTTCTACAAATTCAATTTCCCTAGGATATTTGTAAGGTGCAGCAACCTTTTTGGTGTGATCTTGAATATTCTTCACAAGTTCATCCGAAGCTTTGTTTTTATCATGTAGAACAACAAATGCCTTAACAATTACACCACGTATACTATCTGGACTTGCTACAACAGCTACCTCTAAAACATCTGGATGAGATATAATAGACGATTCAACTTCAAAAGGTGATATACGATACCCACTTGCCATAATTAAATCATCATCTCTTCCGCTAAACCAAAAATATCCATCTTCATCTTTGTAGAGTACATCACCTGTTAGAAACCAATCATTTCTAAAACTTTTAGAAGTAATTTCAGGTTTTTTCCAATATTTTGTAAACAAACCAGGATCTCCTTTTTTAATTGCAAGAACTCCTGGTTCTCCCTGAGGTAAAGGATTTCCATCATGGTCAACAATTTCACAAATATGGCCAGGCTGAGGAAGACCACAAGAACCAGGTTTAATCTCCATACCTTTCATGTTTGAAAGATAAACCATGATTTCTGTCATTCCAATACCATCGTAGATGTCAAGATCAAACATATCCTTCCACTTTTTGATTACTTCTGGATTCAAAGGTTCTCCAGCAGAGATACAATGCCTAAGTAATGAAAGATCATATTTTTTCTTAGCATCTCTTACAGTTACAAATAAACGGTATGCAGTTGGAACAGATGCTAGATTTGTAACCTTATATTTCTCAATTAGTTGATACCAACGCTCGGCATTGAATTTACCATCATAAATAAGTGTTGTAATTCCCCATCTCCAGATATAAAGAAAACCATTTCCCAATGGAAAAATCCAACTAAGATTACCAGTATGAGCAATAATATCTTTATCCTCAGCATTTTGCCAGTAAAGCACACTTGGATCATTTCCTGGAACCCATTGATGTAGATGTACAGCTCCTTTCGGATTGCCCGTAGTTCCAGAGGTATAACAGAAGAATGCAATATCAGATCTTTTTGTGTCTTCTAGTTTCAAGGATTCTGATGAATCATTCATTAAAGATTTATAATCAAGTTCATCATTTTTTGGATCATCAACTACTATAATATGTTCAAGTGTTGGACAATTATCCTTAATACCTTGAACATCTTTGACATATTTTGAGGTTGTAATTACAGCCTTAGAATTACTGTCATTAATTCTGTATTCAATCTCATGTGCTCTAAACATTACACTTGATGGAATGGGCACAGCTCCGATTTTAACTCCACCAATAAAAGAAATATGGAATTCAGGAATATCTGGAAGGCGAATCAGGAAACGATCGCCTTTTTTAAAACCAATATTTCTTAATAAATTTCCAAATTTGTTTGAGAGTTTTTTCATCTCTCCAAAAGAAAATTTTTTAGAATCCCCATTTTCATTTTCCCATATTAATGCAAGTTTGTCTTTATTTTTACCATTAGCGTGTTTATCAACAATATCATATCCAATGTTATATTTTTCTGGGATATCCCATTTCCAATTATCAAATTCCTTTTTATAATTAAATTCCCCCATGGAGATCCACCATATATCTTATCATCTGAGAAGGCTTCCAGCTATAACCATTTTTTGTACTTCAGATGTACCTTCATATATCTCGGTTATTTTTGCATCACGGAATAGTCTTTCAACAGTATATTCCTTTGTGTATCCATAGCCTCCATGTATTTGGACAGCTTTAATTGCAACATCCATTGCAGTATCGGAAGCAAAAAGTTTAGCCATTGCTGCTTCTTTGCTGAATCTTTCTCCATTGTCTTTTTTATATGCTGCATTGTATACTAAATATCTTGATGCTTCAATGCGAGTGGCCATGTCGGCTATCATCCATTGAATGGCTTGGAATTTCGAAATAGGTCTTCCAAACTGTTGTCTCTGCTTTGAATATTCTATACTTTCATCAAGTGCGGCTTGTGCAATTCCCACTGCCTGTGAGGCAATACCAATCCTTCCACCATCAAGAGTTGATAAGGCGATTTTGAAACCTTCTCCCTCTTTGCCAAGAAGATTACTTTTTGGAACTTCCAAATTTTCGAAAATAAGTTCGGAAGTTTTAGAAGCATTAATACCAAGTTTTTCAAATATGCTGCCAACCTTATAACCCTTCATATTACTTTCAACAATAAATGTACTAATTCCCTTTGTTCCAGCACTTTTATTAGTTACAGCAAATACAATTATAATACCTGCCTCTGGACCACTTGTAATAAATGTTTTATCTCCATTTATTATATACTTATCTCCCTTTAATTCGGCTGTTGTTGTCATGGCTCCAAGATCAGAACCAGCGTTAGGTTCTGTTGCTGCAAAAGCACCAATTTCTTCCCCTTTTGCAAGAATTGGAAGATATTTCTTTTTTTGTTCATCGGTTCCATATTTCATTATTGGCCATGAAACAAGCGAGTTGTGTACAGAGGTTATTACCCCAGTTGAAGCACATTTTCTTGATATTTCTTCAACAACAGTTGCATAACTGATTGTGTCAAGTCCTGCACCTCCATATTCATTTGGTATAATAATTCCAAGGAGTCCTAATTTTGCCATTTTCTTAAGGATTTTTGTTGGGTATTCGCCTTTTTCATCAAGCTCTGCAGCTATTGGTGCTATCTCTTTCTCTGCAAATTCTCGTACCATTTTTTGTATCATTTTCTGTTGATCGTTTAATTCTAATTTCATGGAGGTGGGAATAAAATTTACAGACATAAAGGTTGCGGTAAAAAAGTTAAAAAAATACTCCTAAAAAATACATTGAAAAATGAAATTTTAATAAGTTTTGATCTTATTCACTTTATTTCATATTTAATATTACAATTCTTGTTAATTTAGTATAGATATGAAGCATTCTATATTCGATGTCTGTTTGTCTTATAATATGTTAAGAAAAATCCGCAAATAAGAAGAGTAATAAGGCCCAACATAGCAAGGAATTCCTCTAATGACGGTATTCCAAGAATTGAATAGTCATAAAAAGATGTCAGGTAAAATCCTAAGAATATTGCAGCTCCTATAATTATTCCTACAACTAACATAGTAGTTGTTATATTCATCCTCTTTTAACTCCCATTATTCATAATACAAAAAACTTTTAAAAATTTTTCCACTAAAAATTTGCAAAGACAGTTCCTATTTAATATCTTTGCACCTTTTAATATTCTGATGTATTACAAAAAAAGATTTTTCATTTTGAGGTTCTTGTTTTGATTTACTTTTTTATATAAAATATAAAAGTAGCATTAGTTTACCTATTATTTACCTATTTTTCTACTTTTTATTCAAAATATTTAAATATCATTGAGTGAATATAAAATATTGCGTAGATTTAGAAAGGGAACAGTTCTCTTTATAGTTCTGTAATAATTTTTTGGCTGCTTCCTTTCTTCCCTCCCGATAAAAATTTTTTAAATCAAAAAATTTATTGATGTTAATGAAAAATCACTCTTCCTTTTTATATTTCATATATTTAAGTTAAATTTTATCTTTTTATTTGGAATTTCTATCTCGATATGGCATTTTATTAGATATATATGCAATAAGAAAAAAATATAACAACCTAACTGATTATCAACTGTAATATGTCATTTGAAAAGGGTTATATACACACATATACAGGATCTGGAAAAGGTAAAACTACAGCTGCACTTGGATTAGGTTTAAGGGCTGCTGGTGCAGGTTTTAAAGTTTATATGATTCAATTCATGAAGGGAAGAAGATATAGCGAATTAGACTCTATTGAATCCATACAAAATTTTGAAATAGTACAATATGGAAGGGATGAGTTTGTATCTAAAGAACATCCAGAACAGATCGACATTGATCTTGCTCAAAAAGGATTTTTGCATGCTCAGGAAATAATAAAAAAAGGAAAATTTGATATGGTTATCCTTGACGAGATAAATGTTGCTGTTGATTTCAATCTTATTGATCTTAAAGATTTATTAAATCTTATTAATAATAAACCAGAAAAACTTGAACTTATATTAACTGGGAGATATTCTCATCCAGAAGTTATCAAGATAGCAGATATTGTTACCGAGATGCTTGAAATTAAACATCCATATCAAAAAGGAATTATAGCTCGAAAAGGTGTTGATTTCTAATCGGGGAATCTCATATGTATGACAAAAAAGATATAAATAAAATAAAAGAAAAGAAGGTAGAATGGGAAAAAAACCATTATTCAAAGCTTATTAAAAATCAAGCAGAAAGAAAAGATAAGTTTGAAAATTTATCTGGAACAGAAATCAGAAATATATATACTCCAGAAGATATTGAACATTTGAATTATACTAAAGATATTGGTTTTCCAGGACAGTATCCATTTTTAAGAGGTATTCATTCTACTATGCACCGTGGCCGTTTGTGGACAATGCGTCAATTTGCTGGTTTTGGAAGTGCTGAAGAGACAAATGAGCGTTATAAATATTTATTGAAACATGGTGAAACAGGACTTAGCGTAGCTTTTGATTATCCTACTTTGTATGGTTATGATACCGATCATCCTCTCTCTCGTGGAGAATTTGGTAAATGTGGAGTTGCTGTCTCCTCTCTAAAGGATATGGAGATTTTATTTGATGGTATCCCTGTTGATAAGGTTACGACATCTATGACAATAAATGGCCCTGCAGCGATTATATGGGCGATGTATATTGCAAATGCTGAAAACAGGGGTATTAGCAAAGATATAATTGGTGGAACTATTCAAAATGATATTTTAAAGGAGTATATCGCACAGAAATCTTTTATTTTTCCACCAGAACCTTCAATGCGTCTTATTGTTGATACATTCGAATATGGTTTTAAACAGGTGCCAAAATGGAATACAATAAGTATTAGTGGATATCATATAAGGGAAGCTGGTTCAACTGCTGTTCAGGAACTAGCATTTACTCTTGGTGATGGAATTGAATATGTAAAAGCTGCAATGAAGCGAGGACTTGAAATTGATAAATTTGCACCAAGACTAAGTTTCTTTTTTAATTCACATAATGATTTTTTTGAAGAGATAGCAAAGTATAGAGCTGCCCGAAGAATTTGGGCAAAAGAACTAAAAAAACTTGGTGCTAAGAAATCTCGTTCTCTTTTAATGCGATTTCATACACAGACTGCAGGATGTACTCTAACAGCTCAACAACCTGAAATAAATATTGTACGTGTTACTATGCAAGCTCTATCAGCTGTTCTTGGTGGAACTCAATCTTTACATACAAATTCAATGGATGAAGCATTAGCACTTCCATCTGAAAAAGCTGTACGTATTGCATTAAGAACACAACAAATTATAGCTGAAGAGAGCGGAGTTACAGATACTATTGATCCATTGGGTGGTTCTTATTACATTGAATGGCTTACTGACAAAATGGAAGAAAAAACCTATAATTATTTTGATAGAATTGAAAAGCTTGGGGGAGTAATTCCTGCAATTGAAAAAGGTTTTTTCCAACGTGAAATTGCTGAAAGCGCGTATAAATATCAAAAGGATGTTGACGAAAATAAGTACACAATTGTAGGGGTTAATAAATATAAGACAGATGATGAAATTTCTATACCAATTCTAAAAATGGATGAAGAAGGTGAGAAACGTCAGATTAATAGGTTGGAAAAATTAAGAAAGGAAAGAGACAATTTAAAGGTTGAGAAAAATCTTAAACATCTTAAAAAAGCAGCTGAGGGAGATAAAAACATGATGCCTTATATTCTTGATTGTGTTCACTCATATGCAACACTTGGAGAAACATGTGGTGTACTAAGAGAAGTATTTGGAGAATACGAGGAACCTGCTATATATTGAGGAGAAATAAATATGGAAAGAAAAATTAGAGTACTTATAGCAAAACCTGGTCTTGATGGTCATGATCGAGGTGCAAAGATTGTTGCTCGTGCTCTACGTAATGCTGGTATGGAGGTAATTTATACTGGTCTGCATCAGACAGCTGATATGATAATCGAAACTGCAATCCAAGAAGATGTTGATGTAATTGGATTGAGTCTTTTATCTGGTGCTCATATGACTTTATTCATAGATGTTACCAAATTATTAAAGAAAAAGAATATGCAGGATGTATTGTTTATAGGTGGGGGTATTATTCCAAAAGAAGATGTATCAGTACTTAAAAAAGCGGGTGTTGATGGTGTTTTTGGACCAGGTACCCATACAGAAGATATTGTTGTTTTTATTAAAAATAATGTGAAACTATGAATGATATTGCCTCAAAGGTTTTGAAAGGTGAACCAAGATCTGTTGCTAGATTAATTACACTTGCTGAAAATAATTCTCCCGATGCTGCAATTGCTATGAAAGATATTCATCCAAATACGGGAGAGGCTCATGTAATTGGTATTACTGGTGTAATGGGAGGTGGTAAGAGTACTCTTATAAGTGAAATTACAAGAGAATATAGAAAGCAAGGCAAGAAGGTTGGAATCATTGCAATAGATCCAACAAGCCCATTTAGTGGCGGGGCATTACTAGGTGACAGGGTTAGGATGATGGAACTTGCTATGGATGAGGGTGTTTTTATTCGTAGCATGGGAACTCGAGGTATGCTTGGCGGTCTTACTAGTGCAGTCTATGATGTGGTTGAGATACTCGATGCATCTGGAAAAGATATTGTTATTGTTGAAACTGTAGGTGTTGGTCAAGCTGAAGTAGATGTAATAAAAATTGCTGATAGCACACTTGTAGTTTTAGTTCCAGGTCTAGGTGATTCTATTCAGACTATAAAAGCTGGTGTTATGGAAATCGCTGATATTTATGTGATAAATAAGGCTGATAGACCAGATGTTAATCAAACAGTTGCTGAAGTTAAAAGCTTAGTTGACATAGATTGTTCAAATAAAGATAGAAAAAAACCTGTTCTCACAACAAATGCAAGGAATGGTGAGGGAATTAAAGAACTTGTTAATGAAATTAAAAAACATAAAAAGTATTTGGATAATAGTAAAGAATTTGATAATAAGCGAATGAGGCGATATGAGGCTGAATTAATTGAAATTATAAAAAAACGATTAATGAACTTAATTTTTGATGAATCAAAGTTTAAAGAAAAAGTAGAATCACTAATTTATAAGATTTTTAAAAAAGAAGTAGATCCATATACTGCTGCAGATGAAATTCTTGGTAAGATTTTAAAATAAAAACTAAGACAATAAATGGTTGTTTAACAATCAAAGATTTATATAACATTACTCAATAAATATACAAATAACTATTGATATCGTTAATTGCCGATAGTTTTTCACCAAAATTATTTAACCAACAAAATAATAATATTATTAAGTAATATGAATAGCGATTATTTTGAGACAAAAAACGATATAAATAAATCATTTTTAAATTTGATTTATCCAAATAAAAGAGAGCCGATAATTTGGGATAATTAGTGATATTTGGAATAAATATTTTATTTTCCTGTAAATGTAGGTTTTTTCTTTTCTAAAAATGCAGACATGCCTTCCTTTTGATCTTTTGTTGAAAAACTTGATGAGAAGTATGAAATCTCTAAAGAACAGGCTGAATGTATATCAATGTCTGTACCTTTGTTTACTAGAGATTTGATGAAATCTGTTTGAATTGGTGATTTACTAGCAATTTTTTTGGCAATTTTCTCAGTCGCCTCTATCAAATTGTTATCTTCAACAACCATATTTATAAGGCCAATACGACATGCCTCATCAGCATTAATATTCTCTCCTGTTAACAAAAGTTCCTTCGCCTTCATTCTTCCAACAAGTCTTGGTAATCTTTGTGTTCCACCAAATCCAGGATGGACACCAAGGTTAATCTCAGGTTGACCAAGTTTTGCACTTTCAGATGCAATACAGATATCGCATGCCATTATTGTTTCACATCCACCGCCAAGAGCATATCCATTAATTGCTGCGATGAAGGGAAGTCTTGAGTTTTCAATTTTTAAAAGCATACTATGTCCAAGTTCTGCAAATTCCTTTGCTTCAAGAGAGGTCATGTCCTTCATCTGATTAATGTCTGCTCCTGCAATGAATGCTTTCCCTTCACCAGTTAATATTGCAACTTTTATTTTTTTATCCTGATTGAGTTCACCAATGGCTTTGGAAATTTCTTGCATTGTTTCTTTGTTTAATGCATTTAATACCTTTGGTCTATTGATTTTTATAGTTCCGATTCCTTCCTTTTTTTCTACTAAGATATTTTTATAAACCATGAATAATCCACCTACTTACTATAGTCAAAAAATCCTTTTCCAGTTTTTCTACCTAGATAACCTGCTTGTACCATCTTTTTAAGAAGAGCACAGGGTCTATATTTTGAATCATTAAAACCTTCATAGAGTACGTTCATGATGTCTAAACATACATCTAGACCAATCAAATCTGCAAGTGCTAATGGACCCATTGGATGATTCATTCCAAGCTTCATAACATTATCAATGTTTTCAGCAGTTCCGGTGCCATCCATAAGACAAAAGATTGCTTCATTTATCATAGGTATAAGAACACGGTTTGATACAAAACCAGGTCCATCGTTGACGTCAACTGGTATTTTATCCATTTTTTCTGAAAGATCTATAATTAACTTTGCTGTTTTATCAGAGGTTCTTAAACCTCGTATGACCTCAATAAGCTTCATCAAAGGTACAGGATTCATAAAATGCATACCAATAAACTTATCAGGTCTTTTTGTAACTGAGGCAAGATCTGTTATTGGAATAGTTGAAGTATTGGATGCAAAATAAGTATCTTTCTTACAAATTTTATCTAACTCTTCAAAAAGTTCTTTTTTTATCTTTATATTTTCAAAAATTGCCTCTATAACTAGATCAACATCTTTTAAATCCATAAGTTTTGTTGTACCTTTTATATTTGAAAGAATTTTCTTTTTTTCATTAATTGTCATCTTTCCTTTTTCAATACTTTTATCAAGAAAACGTTCTATGTGGCTAATCCCATTTTTAACAAATTCATCTTTAATATCTCTTAAAATCACGCTAAAACCTGCTTTTGCGGCAACAAGAGCTATACCGTGCCCCATCTGACCTGCACCAACTACTCCTATTTTTTTAATTATCATAAAACACCTCTTTTTTATCTTTCAATTATCATTGAAACAGCGTTTCCGCCTCCTAGACAAATTGTTGCTAGACCACGAGTTTTATTATACTTCTTCATTGCATGCAAAAGAGTAACTAATATTCTTGAACCACTACAACCAATAGGATGACCAAGAGCTACGGCACCTCCATGAACATTAAAGATATCTTGAGGAATACCTATCACTTTCATTAAAGCTATAGATGCAGATGAAAATGCTTCATTATGCTCAACCAAGTCTATATCATCAATTGTGAGATTCATCTTTTTTAGAAGATTTTTTACTCCAGGAATTGGAGCTTCCATAACATACTCTGGTTTAACTCCGCTTGTATTATAACCCCTGATTGTTGCAAGAATTCCGATTCCCATTTTTTCTGCCTTTTCTTTACTCATTACAACAACAGCGGAACCACCATCTGTTATCTGAGATGCATTTCCTGCTGTAACTACTCCATCTTTTTTAAAAAATGGTTTAAGTTTGGCAAGATTTTCGACAGTTGTACCTTCTCTAATTCCTTCGTCCTTATCAAATGTTATAGTGTTATCCTTTTTTTGTTTAATTTCTATTGGAATGATTTCGTTTTTAAAGCTACCATTTTTAGTTGCTTTCTCTGCCTTCTGTTGACTAGATGCAGCAAATTCATCGCAATCCTGTCTTGTGATATTATTCCTCTCTGCAATGATCTCTCCTGTATGTCCCATGTGGAAGTCATTATAGACATCCCATAGTCCGTCATGAACCATTGAATCAATAATTTTACCATCAAACATACGGAAACCAAATCTTGCTTTATCAAGAATATATGGACAGTTGGTCATGCTTTCCATTCCACCAGCAACAACACAGTCTGCATCTTCACATTTTATTGCCTGAGCTGCTAAAACTACAGCTTTAAGAGATGATCCACAAACCTTATCAACATGAAAAGCACCTGCTTCATATGGTATATCGGCATAAATTGCAGCCTGTCGAGCTACATTTTGACCAAGACCAGCTTGTACGACATTTCCCATTATTACTTCGTCAACATCTTTTTGTTTTATTCCTGCTTTTTTGACAGCTTCTTTGATAGCAAAACCACCGAGTTGTGGAGCTGAAAAACTTTTCAAGGAACCTGAAAATTTTCCTTGCGCAGTTCTAACACCTGAAACTATTACAACATCTTTCATTTATTACGCCTCCTCCAAATGATAAGCGTATTCCAGGCAATATGATTAAGATTTAAAACATTTTCCAATTATTATCTAAGAAATAGCTCATAGAGAATTTTTTAGCATTTTACGTTAACTTTTAAGTAACATAAATTTCCTAATTCTGCTTCAAGTACATCTCCCTTAACTATCTCTCCAACACCTTCAGGTGTTCCAGTTATTATAAGATCTCCTTTTTCAAGAGTCATAATATCTGAAATGAATTTAATAATTCTTTCAACAGAATAGATCATATTTTTTGTATTAGAATTCTGTTTAATTTTTCCATTGACTTTTAAAGTTATATTAAGATTGTTTGGATTTGATACTTTTCCTTTCAAAACAACTTCACTAATTGGTGAAAAAGTATCAAAACCTTTGGCTATGCTCCATGGCCAACCATTCTTTTTTGCTTCTGACTGAATATCTCTGGCGGTAACATCTAGTGCAATTAGATAGCCTAAAACATAGTTTAAAGCTTCTTCTTGTTTTATGTTTTTACATTTTTTTCCAATTAAAACTCCAAGTTCTACTTCATGATGTAAACAATTTGACATTTTTGGAATAATTATTGAATCATCATTGAAAATGACAGAACTTGCAGGTTTAAGGAAGAGAAGAGGATCTTTTGTTACATCAGTGTTCATTTCCTGAGCATGTTTTTTATATGTTCTTGCTAAACAAACAATCTTTCCAATAGTAACTTTTTCATAATATTTTTCCTTGAAATTATAAATCATATTTTAAGCAACAATTTAAACAATTTAAAGATTTCACAATAATTTCTAATCTCAATTTTATAATTTTAAATATGATATATTGAGTGAGTAGATAATTTTCTTCTGTTTAATTTGTAGATTTTCATTGAAATTTCCAGACAATACGCTGTGCATATAGCATGTCTTCACCGTTTATTGATGCAGTGATATTTAACAAGTGTCTTGAGAATGATTTTTGATTCCACTCCCATTTATAAGGAGATTCTTCATCTATATGTTGCAATTGTCCATCTAGGAAAAACTTCATTTGATCAATATTTTCAGTTAAATTATTAACTTGTGCTTTAACTGTAATATTTCCAATGATTAAAGTTGCAGGAAATGAATAAATATATTTCCAGAGAATTTTAAACGAACTCTCCTCACCATATAAATAAAGCTTATTTTCCATAGGTTGAGTAATTAAAATAGATGAACTTGCGTTTGTTTCCCCATTTGCTACAAACTCAATGCCATTATTGTCTGGACCAGAATATCGATCAGATGAGAAAATGGAAACGTTTGTATCCCAATGCTCATGTACTCCTAGACTTTCTGATAGAAACTCTCCATCATTTTCTGGGTCGTATGTGTCTTTTGGAGGTTCTGCTGCTTGATGTATATAGTTTTGAGAGCCTTCAATAGGACAAGGTCCCTCGGTATGGAGAAAATCATACATCACGGAATCAATTGCAACTGGATCCTGTGAGAAAAACAAGCTATTAGTCCAATCATCATTAAAAGGATACATATTAAATTTGCTAATCGTACGATGATCTTGTAGGGTTCCATATGTTCCATCTCCAATGTAAAGAAGAGTCTTTTTTCCAATATGCTTATGTGAAAAAAGATCGGTTTGAGGAGCTGGATTTCCCATTATTTGTCCAGATTCGTGATAAGGATGAAGATCCTTAACAGGTTCTATAAACGTACCAAACATGTTTTTTCCAGACAATGTGACACCATTATTTATGGGGTGTTTTTTCAACAATGGCATATTAATTATATAATCGGCATCGACAACACAGACGGGTAAAGTTCGAATAGTCCCATCTATAAAGTATATTTTTTCTGAACTGGGTTGGACTTTTTCTCTTCCAGATGCTCCACCCGTATTATCAATAAAATGAACATCTGGAAACTCTATTACAAAAGGATCGTAAAACCAGTTCCCTATTTGTCGAGATGCATCATATATTGTGATATCATCCTGTTCAATTCCTACAATATTTACAAGTTGGTCAAGGAGTGTTTTCACGACATAGGGATTTGCATCACGGTCATTATCCTTTTTCAAATATCCATTTATGAAATCAATGGGGCTTCCACAGTTATTGAGGTTAATCTTAATCGCTATTTTCTCACCAGTTTGATATCCTCTGTTTCCTCGGTCGTTGTTTGTATTGAAATATTGGAAAATTGCATTCCATGCAGAATAATCGTCTAATTCTCCTGTAAATTCCCGAAGTCCTTTTGAGTACATCTCTTCAAGTATTGTTTGATTATTATTATTCTCTTTCCACCAGAACCCATCCAGATTTTCCTCAGTAGCATCAGGATTCCAAATCCATACTACTCTCCCAGGATTCATTCCAAAAGGTGTTCCAATAGGCTCTTTGGGAGTTGGATTCCATGGATCTGATTTTGAGTCGATATTAAAATAATTTTCTGCAAATACCATTCCAGAGATTGTAAAAGTAATTACAAAAATAACTATAATAGTTGGTAAAATTGCTGCAGTTTTAAACCTAACTCTTCTTATCCATAAGGAGAGCCCATGGAATAAGGTTCCCCAAAAAGCAATATATCCTAATGCAATTGGTATAGAAATTTGCTGGCATGGATACTGTGACCTTTGAGGTGCAGGAATTACTCTAATTAAAAACCATACAAGACAAGCAATTCCTATTATATGAAACGAAAATCCTTTAAGGTTCTTAATTCTCGATAAAAATTTTTTCTTACAAATTTTCTTCATTTGCATTCTCCAGATATATATTAATTTAACGATAGCATAATAATGTTTGATGTTGTAATCATGTTATATTCTATAATATAATTTTATTATAAATTATACGAATAATGTTATATATAATTTTACCAAAATACTTCTCTAATCGGAATAATCTCGATTAATTGATCCACCTTCTTATTTCGATTTAAATAAGTATTGATTCCATAAGTTTCATTAATATTTGGTTGTTACTGAGAATGAGGAAGATATGAAGTTTATTCCAAACTCGAAAATAAAAGACTCTATGCTAAAAGAAATAGGATTGAATAGTATCGAAGAATTGTTTTCTGATGTACCTAAAAAAATTGGCATTAAAGAGTTGGATCTACCCAAAGGTTTAACTCAATTAGAAACAAATCAGAAACTGAGGGAGATAGCTAAGAGAAATAAAACTTTTCAAGATATTACTAGTTTTATTGGCGGGGGAATTAAACCTCACTATATACCATCAGTTGTTAAATCTGTCATTTCGAGAGCAGAATTTTATACAGCATATACGCCGTATCAATCTGAAGCTTCTCAAGGTTTTCTTCAATCCATGTTTGAATATCAAAGTTTAATTT
>DAOWFO010000034.1 GCA_030637965.1 Thermoplasmata archaeon | reverse complement strand
TTTGGAAAGAAACCACAACATAGTGAAAAACATGTTGATGATTGGGATTATTTAACTAATTAACCAGACATGTATGCAATACTTGAGGGAAATATTGGTATGGGAACTAATTCTCCATTAGAAAAACTTGATGTGAAAGATAATATAACAGTTAATAATCAAACAATTAAAGAATATCATGGTTTCCACCGTCCTGATTATGATAGTGGATAGATTAGTTACACTGGTTGTGACCATTATACATTAAATCATAATCTCGGTAGAAATCCAGATGATTATATTGTTGATATCCAATTTCAAAAGGTCACTTATGGAGTAACCAATTGAAATATTGGAGATGAATTATATTATTGGGGTCCTGACTCAAATAGTATATCTCTTTGGGTATGTTTGAATGATATAACTTCCCTCCATTGTCGCATATGTATCTATGATTAAGAGAGAAATTACAATACTTTTAATAATAACATCTGATTTAGATTTCAAAAGAGAGAGTATACAAATATGAATAGAGTCTTAATAGGATTGATACTAGTTATTGTTGGAGTAATAATAGTATTAATTACTTATACTGCCCAATATTTCACAACACAAGTTTACTTTTTTGGAGTATTGGTACTAGGCGGAATCATTACGTTTGGAGTAATGGTAATACTTAGTATGAAATTAGAGAAATGGGGAAGGGTTAAATAAATCTTAATAAAGTAATATATGATTAAGTTTTCATAAGGGAGATTACTTTATATGAAAAAGAATATTATTGTAATAGTAGTGATGCTAGTTTTATCAATTTCATATTTTAGTGGTTGTGTAGAAGAAAATGAATTCATAAAGAATTTAGATACTTATGATAAAGATATTGACACATATCTAGAAAATATCTATTTTCACCTTTGGATGTATGAAATAGATTATGATTGGAATAGTTTGATGAATTATCTTACATTTACAGAATCAATGATGCGAGATATGGAAGAATATGAATCAGATATTGATGAAGAAATGTATAATTTAGATATATATATAGCAGATTATCAGGATAGTAA
Organism: Thermoplasmata archaeon; assembly: GCA_030637965.1. GTDB lineage: Archaea > Thermoplasmatota > E2 > DHVEG-1 > DHVEG-1 > DAOWHD01. The sequence goes on along the minus strand of DAOWFO010000034.1, from coordinate 18,383 downwards.
AGACACTAGCAGAATAACAGATACACAGAGAGATGTCTACAACAATATAGAGGATATGATTGATGATTATAATTCAAATAAATCATCAGTAGATGTTTGTCTCTCAAATATGGAAACTTATAGAGAATTCATTAATCTTACTAGAATCAAATTACAGAAGTTAGAGGAATATGAAGGTGAACTCACTTTAATGAATTTCAAGGTAGAGGAAGAAGAATATGAAGAAGCAAAAAATTATGTAGAGAATTTGAGCCGAATTATTGGAGAATTAAGTGAAATAGAAAATAAACGAGAAAAATTGAAAATTCAAACATATTCAGAGGAAATAAAAGGTGTTTGGAATATGTGGATAGATGTTTGGGAGTTGTATGACGAATATCTTGACTTATTGATTGAAAAGAAGTATTCCAGTGCAGATAAGAAATATGATGAATATTCTGCATTATATGATGATGTCTATGCAATAGAATCTTCAGAAACACTCACTCAAGTAAATAGTGAAATATCCAAATGGTATCAGGATAATATTGGAACTTACTCTGAATTATTTGAAAAATATTATTTTAACTGATTGTGAGAAATAAATATGAATTTAAATATGAACTGAAAGGAGATTATCTTTATTTAAATGGTGCTATATTTGAAAGAGAAGAATATAATGGAAAAGGGAATGAAAAAGAATAAACATCTAATTGTATCTGGAATAGTCATCATATTTCTGGTTGTTGGATTGAGTGGATGTACAGATACGTTAGAAACACCTAAAATAGAATTTATACAAGAAAATGGGTGGCTTATAGTCAGTTTAGCTGAAAAATCAAATTTAACTTGGAATGATATCAATATATCACTCTCATCAGGTAAATATTCGGATGTAGGTTTTCACTCTAGTATTGAAATATCTTCTCTTAAACCATATGGTAATGGTACATCATGTCCCAATGATTGGGGTATAGTTACACAAGATAATGGTATTTATTTTCAACTTGTTAATGCAATAGTAACATTATACTGGATACCAACAAATGTATCTCTGGGAAAATGGAACTTTACATAAACATTCCTTAATTAGAAAACATAGGTAGTGAAAATAAGAATTCTAATAATTTAACAACTAATCATTCTAGACAAAGTAGTGTAAGAACACCATCTGGAAAGTCAGGATGGACTGGATGGGATTTGAACCCACGGCCTCCACCTTGCGAAGGTGGCGATCTTCCACTGATCTACCAGCCCTTGGATGAAAAATGTAAACAAAATTAATTTTTGACTGTTTCTCTGTTAATGGTACTTTATAATTTTTCTATTTTTTGCAGCTTTAAGAGCCTCAACAACAGGTAATTTTTCCCCCATCATAAATTTTTCAAGTGAGCCCCCACCTGTACTTATATGAGATATTTTATCTCTAAGGGATAACTGCTCAACTGCTGCAATAGTATGACCTCCACCTGCAATAGAAAAAGACCCTGAATATGCAACAAAATTGAATATCTCTTTAGTACCTTTTTTAAATTTCTCATTTTCAAAAACACCACATGGTCCAGATAAAAATACAGTTTTAGCAATTTTTAAGATATCTTTGATATCTCCTATTGTTTTTTCACCTATATCAAATAGATTGTATTCGCTTGGAAGTTCATTAAGGAATATCTCTTTTCTCATATCATTTTTAGATATAGCAAAATCTTTTGGTAGATATATTTTGTCCTTAAATTTCGCATAAACTTTTTTAATTTCTTTAAATTGTTCGGGTTTCCCTTCTTTAAGTAATACAGATTCATTCTTTTCTCCTAGATTGTAACCATTTGCTTTTAAGAATGCAAGTGCTGGTAGTCCAGTAAGAATCACTTTATCTGCTATTTTGTTCATAAGAATGCGTTCAATAGTGACAACCGTATCAGAGAATTTTGCTCCACCAAACAGAAAGATACAAGGTTTATCAGGTTTTTTTACTATTCTTTCCAATGTTTTAAGTTCTTTTTCCATAAGTCTCCCTGCACATGATGGTAAGACATTTGTAAATCCAATTAACGAACACTGAGCTCTGTGTGCTGCAGCAAAAGCATCATTTACAAAAAAATCGGCTAGAGGATATAAACTTTGAACAAACTCCGTTTTTGAATGTTCTATTGCAGTTTTTTTTTCAATTTCATATGGTATTTTTCTTACATTATCTAATAACAAAACCTCCCCATAATCAAGATTCTCTATTGCGTTTTTAGCTTTATAGTCATAAACATCATCGACAAATTTTACTTCCTTTGTAAGTAATTTTTTTAGTACCTTTGCATGTTTATCTAGAGATATGAAATCCCAACTTCCTTTTCTTCCTTGATGAGCAAGTATAACAATCTTAGTATTTTTATTTATTATTTCTTTTATTGTTGGTAGAACAAGTTTAATTCTCGTTGTATCCAAAATTTCAAAAGAATTTTTATCAAGAGGCATGTTAAAATCAACTCTTAACAAAACAGTCTTGTTTTCTATATTTAAATCATCTAAAGTATTGAATTCTCCCATAATATTAAACCTCCACAAAAAGCCAATATCATAATTGTTATTTAAAATTATAGATTTTTAAAGAAAATATTTTGTTTATACATGTTTTACCATTTCAATTTCGCTTGTTATTTGAGTATTATTTGAATAAATGTAATTTATTAGATCAACGAGCCTACAAGAATAACCCCATTCGTTGTCATACCATGATAAAATTTTGGTAAAATTTCCATGTTCCCCGACGACTCGGGTACTCAACCCATCGATAATTGATGAATGAGGATTTCCTATAATATCAACTGATACTAGTGGCTCTTCAGTATATTGCATAATTCCATTAAGTTTTGTTTCAGATGCTTTTCTTAAAGCATCGTTAATTTCGTTGGCGGATACGTCCCTTTTTAATAAACAGGAAAAGTCTGTCAAAGATCCATCCGGGGTAGGAACGCGCACTGCCATGCCATCCAACTTTCCTTTGAGTTCAGGTATAACTAATGTCACTGCTTTTGCAGCACCAGTTGTAGTTGGGATGATTGAGGTTGCAGCGGCTCTTGCTCTTCTTAAATCTTTATGAGGAAAATCAAGAATACGTTGATCTCCAGTATATGAATGTATCGTAGTCATGATCCCCTTCTCTATTCCAAATGTATCATTTAAAACCATTACTGGTGGTGCCAAACTATTAGTTGTACAAGATGCATTAGAGATAATATTATGTTTATCTGCATCATATAAATGCTGATTTACACCAAGTACAACTGTGAAATCAGGATTTTTTGCTGGAGCTGATATAATTACCTTTTTCGCTCCTGCTTCAAGATGTTTTGATGCACCTTCTCGTGTTAGAAATATGCCAGTTGATTCGACAACAACGTCGATATCTAAGTTATTCCATGGTAATTTTGAGGGATTTACTTGGGAGAAGAATTTAATAAATCTACTATTAATTTCAACCCCATCCTCTCTGGTGGTAATTTCTCCATCAAATCTTCCATAAATAGAGTCATATTTAAGAAGATGTGACAGTATCTTGGTATTTCCAAGATCGTTAACGACTATTATTTCAAATTTTTTTCCGTATTGAGAATGTCCTAATGCTGCACGTAAAAAATTTCTACCTATCCTTCCAAAACCATTTATTGCGACTCGAATCATCCCTTCCACAACCTCACAAATATTATTATTCTATATAAGAGTTCCGACAAGATGTGTTGTGGTTGCATTTGTTATTTCAACAGGTATGAACAATCCTATATCAATATCCTCGCTTAAAAAAACAGATTTGTAGTTTTCTGTTCTTCCAATACTTATATTATTTTTACCTTTTTTAATAATTAGAACATCGTATTTTCTTCCGATATGTTGAGAATTTTTTTCCTTTAATATGCTCATACATATATTTGTTAAAATTTTTGAGCGTTCTTTTACTATATCTGTTTTTACACGACCATTCATTGTTTTGGCTTTTGTATAGGGGCGTGCAGAGTATTTGGTAATGTTAACAATATCTGGATTTAATTTTTTGATTAATTTAATTGAGCGTTTAAATTGATCATTAGTTTCGGTTGGAAAACCTACAATTATATCAGTTGAAATGGTTATTTTTGGATAAGTGTCTCTAAATTTTTTAACTATAAATAAAAAATCGTCAATTGTATATTTCCTATTCATTTTATTTAAAATGTTGTTATCACCTGATTGAACAGGTAAATGTAAAAACTTATAGATTCTTGGATCGCTAAAACCTTGGATGATTGAATCAAGATTTTTTAGTGTTGTATAGGGATTCATCATTCCAATCCTTATTCTATATTCCCCTCTAATTTTACAAATATTTTGAAGAAGTTCGCCTAAATTTCCATTAATATCTAAACCATAAGATCCTGTATCCTGAGTAGTTAGTTGTATCTCTTTACAACCTTGATTTAATGCAGAGTACACATCTTTTACAATTTCATCCGATGGAAAACTTTTTAATCGTCCACGTGCAAGAGAAGTAATACAATAAGAACAAGATAACATGCATCCCTCGGCAATGGAAATTGGAGCTATTGTGCCATCGAAATTTTTTGAAATGCTAGTTTTATTCTTTTCTGTGAAAGACACTTTATTATCCTTTAAAAGATCAATTATATGGTGAGAATATTGTGCAGGTAAAAGTTTTGCTTCTGGTATTATGGATTTTATTATTTTTGGTTGAATAGATGCCATACACCCAGCTACTATTACTTTTTTACCTGTTTTTTTGAAAATTCGTAAACGGGAAAGCATTCTCTGCTCGGTTGTACTAATTACAGTACAAGTAAGAATTAGCAGAACATCGGCATCTTCTAAATTTTTTACAGTTTCATAAGAATTTTTTTTTAAAAGCCCCATTATCAAGCTCGCGTCACTTTTATTTGCTGTACAACCATAGACTTCTAAACAGATCTTCATAGATGTGGCGTTTATCTGTAATTTCCTATTTAATAGCTTCTTTGAATCTTTTCAAAACAAAATTCTTATCTAAATTTGATAAAAAATATCCAGCACGTGGTCCCTTTTCTTGTCCTAATATTATTTGATATATAGTTTTAAAGGTTGTTTTTATTTTAATTTTTTCTTCCTCTGATGAATTATAAATTGTATTGTGAATATCTTCTGGTTCCCAGATCAAGGATTCAAATTTATCAACAAGAGATGAAAGAACTTTCTTTTGATCATTTGATAGGTGTATTTCTGGTATGTTCTTTTTTACTTCAAACCTAATGGCATCTGGAGCAAAATAATCCAACCAGTATTTTACATGATCTGCTCTCTGTTTTAGATGGTTATCATCGTTTACATCGAGATCATTAGGAATTTGACCAGTTCTTAAAAGGATTTTTTTTATTCCATTCCAGTTTTTACCAATCTGTATGATGGTAACAAGATGTCTGTAAGGAATCTGATATGGTATTTTTTCTTGGATTTTATAAGGTTGTGATAATTTATAGGTTTTATTCAAATCCTTCATACCTCGTATTTTCTCCTCGATTCCAAAGTATACTCGTTCATTATGATCATATTCATCTACTAAATTAAGCAACCCAAAACCAGGATCGAAAACAATATGTTTATTTGGCTGATTCTTCATAATGAGAAACCGCAATACCTCGGGAGGAGTCATATTAAGCATTTCTTCAGAGCTTAAGGCTGTACCTTTAGAACTATGCATTGCACCTTTCCCCTTTAAAAGAATAAATTCATAAACTACATAGTGTGGGGGAGAGTACTCATAGATTTCCTTAACGATTTTCTCTCCAGTCTGTCTAGCTCCACCTACAGTCCCAAGGTCTTTACCAAATGGTTCAAAAGTTATCCCTAACATCTTCCATCTTGCAGGCCAATCAATTCGCCATGGAAGCTTTCCAATACCACCCTTTTTGATGTCTGCTGATCCCTCGTATCCACAGTTGCATTTATACTCAACAAATGGATATTCATACAAAACAGGTTTAGTAGATGTAATTCTTCCACATTTCTCGCATCGAACGTTAAAAGGAATCCAATGTTTTGAAAGTTCTCTTTTTGAAATAGTTTCGATTATCTTTTTAATATCATCTGTATTTTCAAGTGCAGTTTGTATGGCGTCTGAATAATTACCCTTTTTATACATCTCACTTGCACGATAAACATTTGGTCTAACACCAATTTTCTTCAGTGAATCTAAAAAGGATTTTAGATAATGATCAGCATAACTTTCATGTTTTCCGCATGGACATGGTATATCACAAATAGGTATTCCTACATATTTTTCATATGATTTAGGTAAATGTGGGTAAACTTTTCTCAAGTGATCATAGTCATCAGCTATATATATAAATTCAACTTCTTCCCCCTTATCAACTAATGAACGATATACTGCATCTGTAGTTAGAACCTCGCGCATATTGCCGATATGAATTGGGCCAGATGGAGTTATACCTGTAGCCAATACATGATTTTCATACCTTTTAATTAATTCATCAGCTAAAACATCTGCCCAATGCATTACAATTTACTCCGTTAACAGAGCTAGTTTAAATAACTCTTGCTCTTATAAGTGCCCTAAGTGGTACACCTTGTATATCATTCTGAGCTCTCTTGTTTAAGATGGCTAAACATAGTCTAGGAGTTCCTTTCTCGGTTTTTATGTCTTTAATAGCACTTCTAAAAGTATCCCCAGTTCCTACAACATCATCTATAATGACAACGTTTTTACCTTTTACCCCAGCATAATTGGAAGAAAACCAACCTTCTTTTTCATGATGCGGTCGAAAAACTGCAAGTTCAAAACCTAATTTTTCAGCAACGAAAGACGCATAAGGAATGCCATTTATTGCTATACCAACAACAGCATCGATATCCAGATTTTTATTTTCAATCTCTTCTAATAAAACATCACATAAAACATCTGATATGGAGCTCATTCTTGAAGGATATACTCCAAGAGATCGCCAACCAATCTTAAGATCTCCTTCTGGCTTTTTCTTTTTGCCTTTATTTAGAAGCCAAATCGCTGTCTCTTTAGATACATTAAGATCCTCAGCTATCTCATGGTCTGTAAGTCCGTTTTCCTTATATTTCAATGCCTTTTTTATAAGAGCATCCGTTTCCTTCATTTGACACACCTTGAGCTAAGAATATAAAAACAATATTTAGATTTTTGCTAAAAGAAATTGAAAATTGTTAAAAAACCATTAAAAACAACCATAGAAAAACTAAAATATGATAAATTTATGTTATTGTAATAAAATATAGGTAGGTTGGTACTTATGGCTAAACAAAAGAAAGGAGAAGGATTTCACTCAGCAGCAGGTTTAATCCGATATTTTGATGCAGAAGAAAAATCTTCTCTAAGAATGCCCCCATGGTTAGTCGTGACAATGTGTATAGCAACAATGGTAATAGTAACTGTTGCCCATGTAGCGATAAAACTTTAAGATTTTTTTCATAAAAGCACAACCTTTCTTTTTATCATGTATCTTTATAATCGTATTATTGTGACAAAATAAAATTCAGAAATTATGAACATTTAATGAATCGTTTATGATGAACGTATTATATAAAAAATTGGATTAATATTTATAAACATGAATTTTAAAAATTACTTATAGTTAAACTTTAAATTACTTATCAAATACAAGCAAACTCTTTCTAATGAATGATATTCTATTACACAAAATTTATTCATAAGTAAGATTTTTCATGAACATTTAAAGGATTTGAAGGTTTATTATTAACTATTGTTAACAAATCAGGGAGGAAAGAGAGGGGTCTAATTTAGAGGAAAAATATGATGGAAGTAAGATGGGATGAAAAATACACCTCTAACCAGAGCCCTCAAACTTAACAATTGTTAATATATTGGGATTAATAAAACCTTTCGAAAAAGTTTATATAATATTACTTAAAATAAATGGTAATGGCCATATAATTAGAACAAACCTTAAATTTTTTTCAAAATAGAAAATATCATGTTATTTCTCATATTAATAAAAGAAAAAATAATTGAAGTTTAATTCCTTTTATTTATTTTTTAATGTTTGGTTAATGCAATTATTGTCATTTTTTTAGCTTTGTCAAGGGCCTCTTTAATTCTATCCTTTTTAGGTCCACCGCTATGTGTGAGCTTTGGATTTCCACCACCACTACCACCAAGAATTTTACCTATCTTTGGCGCAATTTCCTTACTTATATCAATATCTACATTTCCAGATGCTGCTGAAGTAATTTTATTCCCATCATATATATGTACAATGTAATCTGGTTCTTTAATAATAACTTCTGCGATAGATTTCGATTCTGATTCAGATATTGCAGTAATGATGTTAATTGAGGTTCCTGGGATTGTCTCAGCTTTATTTTTTATTTGAATAATTTCTTCTAATGATACTTTCCTTTTATTTTTCCGATTTTTTTTCCATTCTTCAAATAAATGGTAACAAGCATCTTTAAAATTATTCACCTCTGTTTTTTCTTTTTTGCTTGTTTCTTTTAAAAATCTTTCTACTGTTTTTTCAAGCTGATCAATTGGTACAGAAAATATTTGAGAAGCATCCTTTAATTGATCAGAAACTTCTTTTTCTTCTTTTATTTCATAATTTGAACTAAGAATTTTAACAAGCTTATTATAGAGTTCATATTCTTCCCTTTGAAAAGCATCAACCATTTTTCCTGCTGCAAATATAATTCGATTTACACCATCTTGTATTCTTTCCATTTTAAGAATGCGTATTTTCTCAACCTCTTTAATGTTATTAAGATGTGTTCCACCACATGCCTCAACATCAATACCTGGAATGTTGATAACTCGTATATAATCCCCTGGTGGAACTCCACCCTGATATAATCTAAAACCGTAAGTATGCTCTGCAATGTTGCGATCCATGATTTTTTTTTCTACAACAATTTCTTGATTGATTAGTTGATTTGCTAGATTTTCTATCTCCTTTTCTTCCTTTTTAGATATTGTTTTATAATGTGAAAAATCAAAACGTGCTTCATTCATTCCAATTTGAGAACCTGCCTGCCATATATGATCACCAAGTAATTTCCTAAGAGCTCCATTAACTACATGCGTCCCAGTGTGGTGTTTCATAAAAGTATAACGTTGATCCCAGTCGATTTTTCCACGAATTTTTTCACCAACATTAAGAATTCCGTCTACTATATGAATTATTGAATTACCTTCTTTTACAACTTTTTTAACATTTAATCTTAGGTTATCTTTAGATATTGTTCCAAAATCCCCAAGTTGACCTCCACCTTCTGGATAAAATGCAGTTTTATCAAGAATTATTTCAGTTCCATTTTCTGTATCGTTTTTCCATAAAACTTCTGCATCAAATTCTTTTACGTAATGATCTTTATAGTATAAACGAATAGTTTCCGGAAGATTTTGTCTTATTTTTTCCGTAATTTCCTCTTTTTTTTCATGTGAATGAAGTTCTGCTATCATCGAGTCAAAATTCTTGGGAATCTTTATGGATACCCCTTCTCCATTAGCAATATTTTTTACAATGTCTGGCGGCATGCCATGTGTATCATATAAAGTAATGAGTTCTTTTTCATCAATAGTCTCTTTTTCTATTAATATCCTTTTTACTAATCCTTTACCCTTAGAAACGGTTTCTCTAAATTTTCTCGTTTCGATATCCAAAATTTCATAAATTTGATTTTCTCCGTTTTTTAATGATGGAAATTCATTCTCAAGAATGTTTAATTGCATGTTTACCAGCTTTTTGAGAGTGATATCTAGTTTCAGTTTTTCAATAAAGCGAAGTGATCTCCGAATAATAAGTCTAGCAAGATAACCTGCTTTAACATTTGAGGGTACAATACCATCTCCAAGCATGAAAGCAAGACATTTTGAATGATCGGCTAGTGAATAGAAACTTACAATGTCAGAATTATCTTCTATATGGTTTTTTAACCAGCTTATTATTTCTGGAAACACAGAATCATAGATAGTTTCAGATCCCTGAGATAACCATGCTATTCGCTCTAATCCGTAACCAGTATCAACAATATTCAGTGGATTTTCCGCATATTTTTCTTCATTAATAGTAAATTTGCCATTTTCAGTCTTTTTCATATTCATAAAGACAAGTGTTGCTATCTCAAGACCTCCAGCAATAACTTCGAGACAAGGACCTGCATTTCCCCCTCCTTCCCAAAGCTGTTCTTTATAAGTTATTTCCCCTTCTGAAATTCCGATATTATTTGTGAAGAAATCATTACAATATTTGACTGTGTCTTCTTTCCAATAAATTTCATCTTTATTTTTATTAAAAGCATGATGCCCCATCATTTCAAATATAGTTAGATGACGTCCACTTCTTCCCACTTCTTCAAGATCATTAAGTCTTATGCATGGTTGAGATATGACTAGAGGATTTGCTGGAGGTGGAACATTTCCAGATGTTATATGTGGTTGAAAATCGGCAATTGACGCTATTGTGAGATATATATCAGAACGCCATCTAGCAACTACTGGAAAACGTTCTCCAGTTAGTGGATAAAAAAGTCTTGAATGATTGTTTTTTTCAAAAAAAGATAAAAAACTATCACGTACTTCTCTTAAAGAAAGAGGTTTTTTTCCTAAGGGTTTTCCAATAAAACTAAAGTTAATACATGGTTGATCACCACAGATTTTTATGTCATCATTTAATGTCCAGAAGTATGATCCACAGGATGTACATTGCTTTCGGATGTAACCATTGTTGTAGAAGAACTCCAAATTACATTCTTTTCTAAGATATGAATCCATATTGTATCACAATATTAAACTGAAATATAAATTGAGTTAATAAGATTGATTAACCCTCATTTCATATTAAAACAACGGTTTATAAGATTAACAAAATTCTTCTATTAATGAGAAGTGCTTAAAATTGACTTTATTTTGTGTTGCTGCTCACCCATATTTAATTGTATCTTATGCTCTCTAGCAAGCCATCCAATGGCTAAGTAAATATCCCTTTCTTCAATTTTTGTTAATTTTGAAATTTTTAGTATATCATTTTCCCCTTCTAAATTAAGTACTTTCCAAATTTTACCAGCACTCTCTCCTATTTTAATGTTTAAATTAGTTTCATCAAGATGATAGTAATCACCATCTTTTCGTATCTTATTTTCCTTTGCTAACCATCCAACTGCAATATGAAATTCGTAAGGTCTTAAACTGGTAGTTTCTGTCAATTCTGATTCTGATAGAGATCCTTTTTCATTAAGTGTTTCCCATACTTTTCCAGCATTCCGACCAAATTGTTCAATTGTATTAATCATTTTGAAAATCATTTTTGGTATTAAAGTCTGACATATATAAATTATGTTTTTACAATAGAATTTGATTACAATTTTCAGATTTGAATGTTTTGGTGGAGAAATATATAATTAATTGAATTTTCAATTTCCGTAAGATATTTTTACATGAAAGGCTAGTTTTATCTAAAAATTGTATAAGATTTATTATCTCTTTCGAAATACTTAATAAATACCTTATATTTCACCTAATGCTACAGGTTAATATCTTTAGAGGTTTGTAATGGAAGAGACAATAGACGACTTGATAACAAAAAAGTTAGAATTCCAAGAGATGGCAAATGATTTAAAAGCAAAAAGAAATAAATTACATCTTAAATCAAAACAAATTGCTGATGATAGGGATTCATTAAATTCTGCTATACGAAAAATGAGAAATGGTATAACTCAACATAAAAAGGAAAGAGATGAATTAAACGAAAGAGTCCAACATGCAAAGGAGCAGAGAAATAAACTTAACATGAGCTTAAGTGTAACTAAGAGGAAAATTTGGGAATTAGAGAGATCACAATCAATGATTTCTGGAACAAATTTAAATGACCTAAGAAAACAACTTAGGGCTTTGGAAAATGAGCAAATGACAAAACCCATGTCATCTCGGAAGGAGAAGAAAGTAATAGAGATTATATCTGAATTACATGCAAAAATAAGGAACCAAGAGGATATATTAAATAAAGATCCAAAACTTAAAAAAGCTATTGAGGAAGAAAAAAGTATTAAACAGAAGGCCGAAAAACAGCATGATAATGTGGAGAAACTCGCTTTGAGGGCCCAGGAAGAACATGAGGCTATGATCCGTTTGATTAGACAGCAAGACAATTCCGTTAGAAAGGTAAACGAAATTCAAGAAACAATTGTAAATACAAAAATCCAGGCCGATGAAGTTCATAAGGAATTTATTAATTATGTTGACAAAATTCATGATTTGGAGCGAGAAATATCTACCGCGCATGATGAAAAACGTAAGAAAAGAAAAACCGCGGAAATAACAACCGCGCATAAAGAGGCTAATGAAATACTTGAAAGATTCAAGCGGGGGGATAAACTCAGTACTGAAGATTTAATGACTTTACAAAAGGCTGGACTAATATAGTCAAATTATCTGGGAGATAATAGATATGCAATGTGAACTTTGTGGTGATGAATATTCTAAGTGTAGACCTGCTGAAGTTGATGGAGTTAGAATGGTGCTGTGTCCTGGTTGTATGAAGCACGGTCATGGTGTAATAGAGACTAATAAAACCTCTACAAATGTCCAAAGATCTCTCTTGACAAGAATCAGAAGACCCAAGGAAAAAGATGTTTATGAAGGCATGGATAGAGAACTAGTATCTGATTGGAACGATTTAATTAGAAACGCTAGGAAAAAGAAAGGAATAAGTAGGGAGCAACTAGGCTTTAATATCGGCGAAAGAACAATTACTATCGCTAAGATTGAGAATGGTGATTTAAGACCTTCTGATAAAATTGCTATGAAACTTGAGAAAGTGTTGTCAATTTCCCTTTTTGAGGAAGTTAAAAAAGTTCCTTCTAAGTCTGGTGGTTCTCCGTCCAGTGGTCTTACATTGGGCGATTTCATAAAGGCAGAAGATAAATAACTATGGTGAGGAAAAAACTGTCTGAAGCTATTGAAGTGCTGCAAAATGGGAGTATTGTAGTTTATCCTACTGATACATTATATGCTTTAGGTGTTAATATCTATAATGAGAATGCAGTGAGGAAAGTTTTTAATGTTAAAAAAAGACCACTTGATGTTCCTTTACCTGTTGCAGTAGCGAATTTTACTGAAATGAAAAGAATTGCCTTTGTAAACAATAACGCTAGGGTGTTGGCTAAACATTTCCTACCAGGTTCTTTAACTCTTGTATTAAATAAAAAAAATATCGTTCCAGATATCGTTACTGGAGGTCTTAATAAAATTGCTGTAAGAATACCAAATAATACTATTGCTTTAGAATTAATTGTTAATTCTGGTCCTCTTACTATAACAAGTGCAAATATTCATGGCAAGAAAACTTTAGGTAATATAAAAGATATAAGTATGCAGTTGAGAGACGATGATGTAGCTGTTTATCTTGATTATGGTATATTGCAGGGAAAACCATCAACAATTATTGATGTTTCTTCTAAAGAACCAGAGATAATCCGCGAAGGATCAATAAAAAAACACGATGTTTTGGCGGTGATCAAGACATATGGATAAAGATGTTTATGAAAAATACTTAAGTGCTGGAAAAATTGCATCAGAAGCTAGGGATTTTGGCATTAGTTTAATAAAAACAGGGGGAAAATTTATTGAGGTTGCCGAAAAGGTAGAATCAAAAATATTGGATAGTGGTGCAGCTCTTTCATTTCCGGTTAATATTGCAATAAATGATCTTGCCGCTCATTATAGCCCAAGAAATGATGATGAATTAGTTTTCAAGAGGGGAGATGTTGTAAAATTGGATGTGGGTTCGCATATTGATGGATATATTGCTGATACTGCAATAACTGTTGAAATTGAGACAAATAAATATGATAAAATGATCAAAGCATCAAGCGATGCATTAGATTTTGCTATTAGTCATATGAGAGCTAATATTGACCTTTCAGAAATTGGAAAAATCATAGAAGGGACAATCAAGTCCTATGGTTATAATTCAATTGATAATCTTACAGGTCATAGTTTAGATCGTTATGAACTTCATTCTGGAATGTCTGTTCCTGGTATTTCAAATACTTTTTGTCGAGTTAAACCTAAACCGGGAGATGTAATAGCTATTGAACCATTCGCAACTAATGGTATTGGCCATGTAATCTCGGGAAAAGGTAGTAACATTTACATACTTAAACCAACTATTAAATCAAAAATCATTAGAGACAATAAATTAAAGATTTTATTCAACAGGATGAGTGCGAAATTTAAAACTCTTCCTTTTGCACAACGATGGTGTAACAACATGTCAGATAATATAGATATTTCTTTAAGAAAACTTTCATATTTGGGACTTGTAAAGAATTATTCCCAGCTAGTTGAGCAAAACGGAGGGATTGTCACACAAAAAGAACATACTGTTATTGTAATGAAAGATGGATGTGAGGTGATTACGGTAACATGAAATTAAAAAAAAATGATGCTAAGATCCATAGTAAAATGATTAAATTAGATGAACTTAATTGGAAACAAATTGAAGGTTTAGATAAGGATAAAACCATATTATTTTTACCTATAAGTCCTTTAGAAGAGCATGGCCCTCATTTACCTGTTGGGACAGATATTTTTACAGCAAAAGATACTTCCATCGAGGCAATTAAAATTTTAAACAAAAAAAAACCAGATTTAACTTGTGTTTTAATACCTGCGGTTCCATTAGGTTTCTGTAAATTTAATGCTGATTTCCCTGGTAGTATATCTGTTAGTAGTAAAGTTGTTAGAGATATAATTTATGGTATTGGATCATCTCTCGCTAAACATAGTTTCAAGTTTATGGTAATATCTACATCCCATATGGCAATAGCACATCTCAAAGGAATATATTCTGGAATGAAACGACTAATGATGAAATATGAAATGAGATTATGTGAGCCATTGGGTCCATATTTTTTTAATAACGAAGTTGAAAAAAGGGAACCAAAATTAGGTTTTGATACTAGTAAGGAGATACATGCAGGTTTTAGAGAAACGTCACTTATGAAATATCAGTATCCATATCTCGTTGATGAATCTTATAAAAAATTACAAAGCATCTACAGAGATTTGCAATCACCAAAAATTATTGGAAAAACTTTTAAACAAATTGGTCTAAAAGATGGTTATGTTGGCAGTCCCGCTAGAGCAGATGCTGATTATGGTAGATGGTTTTTTAATGAAATAGTAAACGTTTATGTTAAATCATCAATTGAGTTATATGAAGGAAAAAAACAACCAGAATTACCCAAAAAAATAAGATTAGCAATGAAAGCATTATTTTGGCAATAATCTAACTATTAGTATGTAATTTATTTTTGGGCTCGTCTCAGTAAAGGTCAACATATGGGACATTTTGATTAGAATGAGTTGAATTTCATTTTAAATGAGATATTTTTTTTAAACGTTTTTACGTAATCTATTATTAAAATTTAATTACAATTATAAAGATCAACTTCATAATAATTAGTTTTTATTTAATCATATAAATTTTTTATATTTTAATCTTTCAAAGAGGGCGCTAATCATTAGGGGCAATAAAACTGTTGCATCTCCTTCAACAGTTACATTATCTGATTTTTCTTTTAATTTACCCCAAGATATTGCTTCTCTTGTCTGTGCACCGCTAAGACTCCCATCATATTCTAAAGCAGTTGTTATGTATAATGCATAATTCAATCCACCTTTATACTGATTCCACCAAATAGTGTGATGTTTGGAAATTCCCCCACCTATAATTAATGCTCCGCTTTTCTTGCTATTAAATATAATATCAGAAAGCTCTTGCTCATCTTTTAATAGATCAATTGTAAAATCTCTATGTTCTTGATAATACATCCAGAGATGAGATCCAAAGGCACCATCGGTAATTCCAGGAATATATATCGGAATCTTATTTTTCCAAGACCAGTATAGAATTGACTCCCTTCCATTTTTCTCTTTTTCGAGTTGTTTTCCAAATTCCCAAGCGAGTTCTTTTGTAGACCACTTTTCTTTTTTTTCAAATAATTTATCTAAGATAGGTTGTATTTTTTTCTCAAGTATTTCTCCATAACATTCGTTTGGAATAAAGATATTACCTAGTCGATTTATACCCATTCTGTGGAGCTCAATATCATCTGCCAAAAAAGATCCATGATAATAGTCTCTCCAAACCCTTGCAAGATCGTGATCTAATGTTCCAGAGGTTGTGATTATTACATCGAACAAATTATGTTTTAACATATCTTTAATGATACCACGGACTCCAGTTGAACATATGCATGCAGGAAACGAAAGAAAACGTATACAATTCTTTTCTTTTATCATCTTTTCAAGAATGTCAACGCCAACTGCAACCTTTTTAGCCGTAAAACCACCTGATTTATATAATTTTTTTATCAAGTTATTTGAACTTAAACATTCTGTAATTGAAATGTCTTCTACGGGTTTTCCTTTCATTTATTCACCTAATGTATGTTAAAGGATCCGTATCCTACACAGAAACTACCAGGATGCACATCATTTGATGTTATATATTTTAGCAATTTTGCATTTGTGGCGTCAAGTTTTTTTGATGCAACAAGTAATGCAGCAACAGGACCATAACCGCACATGGAAATATTATTATTATGAACAGTGGAGATTAATCCTTTTGGATTTAATTTAAGAATTTGATCTATAGCAAGTTGATCTTGTTTTCTTGCATAATCATCAGCAGTTAGATTATTTGGAGGTAGTCTCCCATATGCTCCACCCTCGTGAGAAAAATCACTACTTGCAATTATAATGATCCTTCTATCATCATTTTTAATAACATCTGCTATTATTTTTCCAACTTCATTAGCTGTTTTGAAATTTTGTATTGCCATTGATATGAGAGCAACTGAAAACTCCTTCTCTTTTCCAATATATTGTAAAAAAGGCAACTGAACTTCAATACTGTTCTCCCCATATGGATGAGACTCTTCGTTAATATTAATAATATCGCCTGCAAGATTTTCAATAAGTTTGGCATCCATTTTTATACATCCTAGAGGCGTTTCCCAATATCCTTCAGGATAAATTGCAACGCTTGAGCCATAGCCTTGATGATTTGGACCAATAATGATAAAAGCATCAGCAAAGCCATCCTCTGCAATGGAGAAATAGGAATGCGCAGCTATTGATCCTGAAAATGAAATACCTGCATGTGGGACAACAACACCTTTCAATAAGCCAACCATCTTTTTAATTTTAGGGAGTTTACTTGGCCCATACTCATTAATGAAACTATCCTCGATTTGCTGTAAAAGATCACTTTTTATGCTAGGATAAAAACTTCCTGCAACTGAGGCTCTTCTAATATTATCACTACTCATTTTTATTCCTCAAAATATGTATTGTATATAACCACATTAATCTTATCCACAAAAAATATAAATATACTTGATGAATTCGGGTAAAAATTGGATAAGGGTTGTAATGGAAACGGTTTGTCACATTGAAATAGTAAAAGATGGACAGGATTTTGTAGCTAGAGTTCACTTATCTGATGGTTCGACCAAAGAGTATCGTCATCGAGTTTTTGAAGATGCACTGACTGAGATGGTTATCGATCTCCAAGAAGAGCTTGCAGAAGGATGAAAAGTATATTTTACATAAATTGATTTTTATAATACTAAAAACTAGAAATTTAAGGAGGTCCTCTTTAAAAAACACTTTGAACCAAAAATAGTGCTAAAATAAAGAATACCAAAATATACATTGCATAAACAAACATTTTTCTCTTTTTTACCATTTTCTGATATCTTTCTTTGCACTCTTCTGAGCAAAGTGTCTCTAAAAATGGAATAGCTTTACCACATATATGACAATGTGTATGTTGAGAAACTTTTTCTACCATATTTGATTCCCTACCATATAAGATTCTAATATTGAAATACTTTACTATACGTTCTTTATAATTACCTTACCATTTGCTACTTCGATATTAATAATCGATTGAATATTTACATTAGTTTCATCCATAATTTTTTTTGCAATGTTACTCTTATCTACAGCTATAATAACACATCTAACAATTACACCCATTGTTTTAAGAGTGGTTAGTACTGCCTTAAGAGTTCCACCTGTACTTAAAACATCATCAACAATAGCTATTCTATCCCCTCTTTTAAGACCATTTATATACAATTGTGATTTTGAATAGCCTGTTTTTTGTTCTACGTTAATTTCATCAGGAAGATCGTATTTTCTTTTTCTTATTATCACAAAGGGAATATTCATGTTCAATGATAATGCTGTGGCAAGTGGAATTCCCATTGCTTCAATTGTTACAAGTTTATCTATCTGTCCACAGCTCTCTAATAGCTTTTGCATTTCAAATGTGACTTCTTCTAAAAGTTCAGGTTTTACCTCTGGTATGCCG
>DAOWFO010000024.1 GCA_030637965.1 Thermoplasmata archaeon | reverse complement strand
TCTGTATATGCTTTGAAGAAATGAACATCTAAATAGCCTGCACCGCCATATACTCCATCTTTATCAACATAAGTATATGCTGGTCGCGTTGAACCAATTGTAGCAATACTCCCTCCATTCTCCTCCTTAAGAAAACACCATGCAAAACTAGGAAAATAATCTGATGGAACGTATCTTGCACTTGGAAGTATATTGAATAGCGATGCTACCACTCCGAAATAGTCTTTAAGATCAGTTATATTAAAATCAAGCTTTGCTGTGAGACATGCATCAAAGAAAAAAATTGGGAGTTTATGCTCGTTTTTGATATATTTAATAAAAGGTGTAAAATACATAGGTTGAAATGGGAACATTTTATCTATAATGGCATTGATTCTATAGGTGCCCCATCCATGTTCAAAACCATGGCCAGCATAGCTGACAAATCCTGCTCCTTCTTTTATCGCTCTGTTAAAAGAAACGGCATTTAAATTATGTTTTGACGCCCATAATTTTACTTGTCCAAATTCTGATAGTTGTTGGCCAACTTTTTTATTGGTTATTTCCCCTTCGTAAACAAATGGTGGGGAAAATTTTGCTAAGGGAAATGTGTCTCCACCAACCAATATTATTTTTTTGAACCAGGTCTGATCATAGGTACTTTCCTCGTAGGTTATAATTTTATTTACAACTGTAGTAAGTTCATCCTCTGTTGTACATGGAATTCGTCCTATGTAGACATCGGCATATAAATCTACATCGTCAATATTTCCTTCAGATTCGAGAAGAGAACCAGTATGATCAGCTTCTCCAAAAATATCATTGTTATTAATATCCCAACTACAAAAGGAATAAGTTTCATCATAAACATCTGCATAATAAAGATCACAAAGAATACCATTTCCATGGAATCCTGACCAAGGGTAAGCATCTGTGGTCCTAATAGGTAGTTTTTTAATATCCCCTATTAAAAGTACATATTTAGTGCTCCATTCCTCAATAGAATATTTTATAAAATATTTGATTTTTTCTTGTTCATCTCTCCCTTCAAATTCACTGTAGATACTTTCTATACTTTTTATGGTTGCATTTATTCTATTGTTATTTTTATGATCGATTAATGGTGTTAGAATACTAGAAAACTGTGATGGTGTGATAACAACAAGATCATATTTTATATCAGGACTTTTATACACGATCTCTGGTTCTCTTTTTATGATTGATATCTTTAAATTATCTATATGCTCGATAATGTTTTCATATGGAAGATATCTCACAGGATAAGTGTGTATTGAGAGATATAAAACTCGTTCTCCCTTGTTATTTATTCCTACTCCCATTTTATAATTAAACCAGTCTGCTGGATATGAATTTTGGCTATTGTATATCTTTTGATTGATTTCTTTTTTTATTGGTGAATAATCATTTATACTTTTAATCGATTGTACAGGTTCTACAATTTTTTCAATACGCTTTCTTTCAACATTTGAGGTTGTTAAAACGATATCTATTATTTCTGTTCCCCATGAAAACTCAAAGATCTTTGTAAAAACAGGAAGTTTAGGATATCCTGGGTTTGTTATGAAAGAATTTCCCTCATTTAAATTGATTTTTATGTATTCTTCGTTTTCACTTATTATTGGTGTGGAGAATTGTTTAGTGTACACGAGAGTTTTAATATTGTTTTGTTCAATTTCTTCATGTTCGGCTACTGTTATTATTATATTAGGAATAATTGCAAGGCTAATTATTATAAAAAGTATCTGAAAGATTATTTTAAATTTATAAATTCCTCTTTTTACCATTTATTCTCCTTGATTGTGTTGCCCAAGTAAGTAATCATATGATTTTATATTTAAACATTCCCATTTTATTTTATGTTGATGATAATAGTTTTAATTTAATTTAATGAAAATTTTGTTAATTTTTAGTTATGATACAAAATATTTATATACGAAAAATATATTCGTGGTTGTTGGTATCGTGATTCACTGTAGCATAATATTAGGATGGGATGAATAATTGAAAAAAAAGAATAAAAAATATTTAGTGCCAGATGATATAAATATTGTTTGGGTAAATATTATCTAGTTTTCTTTTTTATTTTAAATAAAATCACATCCATGCATCGAGGCCTTTTTGTTCTGTTGCATCTACATCTGAAAGACCAAATGCACCTTGGATGTAGTTTTCAATCATCTTTTTATACCATTTTAGATCGATTTCTCTAACATCCTTTAAAAGATCTATGGGAAACATATAATCAATGGGTTTTACACCGCTTTTTGATGGTTTTATAATGCCTGGAAGCGGTTTTTTCGTTACAACAAATTTTTGCTTAATACGTGATTTTATCGGCCGACCAAGAAGTTTTTCTAAAGCTTCAGCACGCTTTCCGAAAGTTGACATTGATCCATCCTGATTTTTTTTATATTGTTTTGCAGGCTTAACAGATTGAATTAATATTAGATCCTCAATATCCACATCTGATAAATCAAAATTTAATAGAATTTTCTTTGTTTTACCTTTTATAATGTTTCTTATATCCTCTCTTGCTTCTTTTTCATCCTTCCAATATGGTTTTTCTTTGAGAACACCGATCATTATATCTCTAAGTACTTTGCGTGCAATATTCGCCTTATCAGAACCTTTAAAATTATTTCCCTTTGTATTCATTTCGATTTTACCATCTTTCTCATCAAAAATAAGATAATTTTTATGTTTAATAAATATCATTGCATCATGTATTTCTGGTTCTAATTCAAAATCTGGATAACTCAATTTGCTTTGCCATTTGGCATTACATTGTTCAATAGCAGCAACAGCCTCTTCTGGTTTTGTAAGCCAATCTTCCTTATAATTATTAAAGGTGATTCCCAATGCTTTTGAAAATTTTGGAATATTCCAAGATGAACGAGAGCATCCAATATATATTCCATCGGTATCTCCGTAGACAACACGAATATTTCTTTTTTCAAGGTATCTTAGGGTATCATCTAGAATAATCTGACCCTTGGTAGTAATTGCTGCTGCACCCCATAGATTGAATTGTCTTCCAGAAACATTAGGGGCCGAAAGAATCCCATGAGTACCTGCATTACGAGCGCCTTTTAAACTTTGATAAATCATTTTAAGTCTTTTTAACTCAGATTTATTTCCTATTTTTTCTACTTCTTTCAGCTCTTTTTTAATCTTAGCTATCATGCTCATTATACCAGTCATAGCGCAGTTTATGACTCCAGGTTTTTCATCGATTTTAATATCTAATTTATAACCTTTGTCAGCAAAAGAATCCTCTTTGGTTATTTCTCTCCAATTGCAGTGACCACTTTTTAAAAATTCCTGAGGCAGTTTTTTAAGCCATATTTGTTCATCGGGTGGTTCTGATTTTGAACATAGTTGTACAGTATCTGCACCAATATTCATTGCCTTTAGAATTGTTGGATACATAGCACCAACATCTGCTACAACTACATACCACCATGGAATAAAATGAGATTTTGCATCTTTATCAGGTTTTATCGTCATACCACCAGGCATATGATAATTTATTCTTTCATCGATATCTTTCGCATCTTTATTGTAAATGACATAAGGATACTTCATCCATTCGGGCATTTCTTCTCCATACTTTATAACCCTGACAAACTCCTTGGAGAGATGTTCTCTTGTTTTTTTGCCCCTACTAACTATCTCATCTTTTGTTTTACAGTTTTTGAAATCTCTTAACAAGATTTGAGAAATTGATGCGGCCCTACAAATAGGAGGCATGATTTTCTTTTGTACAGCCCCTCTTATTAATGCCATATGGTCCCACATACTAACAGCACCAGAAGAAAACAAAGTATTAAAAGGCATACATGTAGTAAATGAAAGGGGTAAGGCTTGTTGAATAAGATTTAAAGTTAAACCCATTTGTTCAATGATGTCCTGCTTGTTATATTTTAGAGTTCTAGTGTCTATCTTAATTTGAGAGGGTGTGAGAATAATTCTATCCTTGATACCTACACCAAGAAAAGGAGCTATTGCTTTTAGACTATATGAATCCAAAAATGAATAAAATTTCCGTGTTGCAGGATAAGTATCAAAACTACATGGATAAAAGTTCAAAACCTCTGATCCAACTCCAAAATGGAATGATTTATCTGTTCTACAATAAATTTTAACAAAATCCTGAAAAGTTTTTCTTTCATCATTTGATAGACGTGATTGTTGGTTTTTTAGAATCCAATTTAGTCTGCTATATATCTGTATATTATCAAAACCTTCTATATTATGTCCTGATATTATATCGTAACTTATGACTAATTTACAATATTTGAAAAGATTTTCTATCTCCTCGTCTATATTACGTGAAATAAGCTGTTTAACTTCAATATCTTCAGAATGAGTAGGACAATCAATGATATCAAAACTGAATTCTTCCCTTTCCAAGTCTTTATTAGATTCAAAGACTATATTAAAATCGGTATAACCTATAATATCTATTGGAATGTTATTTCTATCTTGTTCGTATTTAGTAGTTTCAATATCATAAACTAAAATCTTTAGTTTTTCTTTTTTACCATTAGTATCAAAAAGCCATGTTTTTCCTTCTGCTGCCAAATCTATAAGCGCCCTCTGATGATATGGGATGTCATGTTCGGCAGTATAAAAACCCTGGGTGAAGAACAGATAATCACTGACCTCAGGAACAAGATATGATTGTTTGGTATATATTCTGAAAACCTCCCTAGTTTCATTGTAATTCCAGAAGCTTCTATAATTTTCAATATCTCCTATCCTTTCTATTTTTGATAATGTGTTTCCTTCCAATGTGTTGTTTTTCCATTTATTAATTAATTCCTTTCGTGCAGAATATATGTTTCTTTCTTTCGGACAGAAAACTAGAAAATATGGTCTATGGTAATCAGACACGGGTTTTGGTTGTTCTTTATGTATATAAAGAAATTCAGGTGAAATTCCAAGTAACATTTTACTCATTGCTATTTATCACTCAATACAATTGGATGAATACCTCAATGTATTGTCTGTACTTAAATTATTAGAATTAATCTTATATTTGATTGTTGTATTTTGTTTTCTTGGTTTGTTATGACAACTCATATTGTATATTCAAGTGATTTTTTAAAGCACGACAATGCCACTCATCCAGAAAATGCGCAAAGACTCCTAGTAATGATGAACGAGATAAAAAAATCGCCTTTTTATGATAAACTTGAATTTGTTGAACCTGAAATTTTAATTGAGGAGATGCTAAATGACGTTCATTCATATGAGATGATTCAGAGAATAAAGGATATAAGTTCAATAGGGGGTTCATGGCTGGATCCCGATACATATGTATGTAAATCAGATTATGAAATTGCAAGACTTGCTGCTGGAGGTGTAGTTAAACTTACTAAAAATGTGCTAAAAGGAAAGGCAGATAATGGATTTGGTTTGGTAAGACCCCCTGGACATCACGCAACAAAAAATAGGTCAATGGGTTTTTGTCTTTTCAATAATGGGGCAATATCAGCAAATGAAATTTCAAAACAAGGAAAACGAGTGTTAATTTTTGATCTAGATGTTCATCATGGAAATGGAACACAAGATATATTTTACGATAGAAAAGATGTTTTATATCAATCATTTCATTTATATCCGCATTATCCTGGTACGGGAAATATAAGTGAAATTGGTGTTGGAATAGGTAAAGGATATACGGTAAACGCTCCATTAGGCTATAGTAATGGGAACAATGCTGTAACAAAACTATTAGATGAGATCTTTATCCCAATTGCGAAGCAGTTTAAACCAGATATTATATTGGTTTCATCTGGATTTGATTCTCATCATCTGGACATACTCGGTGGACTGAATCTCACTGCTAACTTCTTTGGGGAGATAATTGCTCGATTACAAAAAATTCAACCTAAAATAGTCTGTACTTTAGAAGGTGGGTATAATCTTGATTGGATAGGAAAATGTTTACTATCTCAACTTGGTCAAATGACAGCTAGTCCAGTAAAATTTGATGACCCTGTGAAAGAGATTGTAAAGGTAGAATCAGTTATAGAAAAAATTAAAAATGAAATGGAGTGTTATTGGAAAATGTAATTTCTAACCGAAAATCATTCCCATTCCATCAGCAGCTGAATCTTCCTGCTCTTTGATTTTTATGTTTATCTCTTTCGATTCTTTATTATTAAGCTTTTTAAATTTAAATTCCTTTGCAATTTCTTTGGCTTTTTTTAATCCCTCTTCACTTCCTTCTATTTTGATATAGGAAACATCTCTTTTTATATTAAGGGAACTGGCATCTCGATTAAGAATGCTCTGTCTACTTACAAGATCATCTTTTAACATCTGGTTTATTTTACTTACTTCTTCGGTTTTAACTTCAAATATAACATATGTCACTTTTAATCACCTTACATTGCGATGTAATAAAATATCATATATAAAATTAATCTATCTTCAAAATCTTTCCATTTTTATTAATTTCCTTTTCTTCAATTCTTGATGAGCTTATAGGTTTACCATCATCAGCCAATACAAAAGGGATTTGTACAATTTCTAATAGTTTTTTCCCAATTTTTTTACGTTTTATATTAATTTCCTCCGCTGTTATTCTTGTCTCTGGTGATGCGACAATAGCATTAAAATCCTCATTAATAGATGGGCCATATTTATCAACTAAAGGTTTTATATCTATTTCAGGTATTGTCTTTTTTTCTTCAATATATTTCTTAATAGCTTTTTTTCTTTCTTCAAAAGGTTTAACATTTTTTTTTGTAAAGGTAATCTCTCCTTCAGTAATCCCAATGAAAAGATATCCCTTTTTACCTGCTGTTTTAATTGCTTTGTCAATTAGTAGTTTGTGTCCCTTATGCAATTGATTAAATGTACCTCCTATGCAGACTTTCATTATTATTGTGTATGAAATAGATTTTAAAAAATTATGTGTTGTCTCTTTTGCATTTTTTATTAGAAAACTATAAATTCTAAAATTGTATTTAATTTTGTTTGAGAGGATGGGAAAATGAAGTTGAATGCTATATCGATATTAATAATATGTTTGATTATTACAGGATGTTTTGTGACAATATTTTCTATTGAGAGTTGCAAAGCTACTGGTAATGAGATTTATGTAGATAATTCCTTCCATGTTTATAGAGATGGTTCTGCAGAGAATCCTTACGAGAGTATAAAATATGCAATAGAGGTTGCAGATGAAGGAGATACAATTTATGTTTTTAATGGTATCTATGATGAAAATCTTGTAATAAATAAGAATATTACAATTTGGGGTGGTATTGAGGGAGAGACTGTTATTGATATTAGATCAGATTTGAGATACACTATTGTGATAACTGCTGATCATGCAGAAATTATTAATTTTACAATTAGTGATAGAAATAATC
>DAOWFO010000012.1 GCA_030637965.1 Thermoplasmata archaeon | reverse complement strand
TAGGAGGTAAAGGATCGGATGCCCATAAGGCAACTATAATAGGAGATACTGTTGGCGATCCTTTTAAGGATACTTCTGGACCTTCATTAAATATACTTATCAAACTTATGTCAATTGTTTCATTGGTATTCTTGCCACTTATCATAGCATTTAACTAAAAATGAAAACAACTATTTACGGACACTCAAAAAGCATATAAGGAGTAAGAATATTCCAAGAAGACTATTTATTAATTAGAGCAGTGATTGAAATGTACACCATTACAAAATTTGAAGATACAGTAAGAATTCTTCCCGAAAAATTTGGTGAAGATTTAGACAAAGTTGTTAAAGATATAGTACAAAAAACATTTGAGGGCACTATGAGGAAAGGTAACGGCATTATTGTTGTTGCTCAGAACATACAAGCAATCGGTGATGGGATTGTTATTCACGGTGATGGAGCAATGTATCAAAAAGTTGCCTTTGATGCATTAACCTTTATGCCAAATTTGCAAGAAGTTGTTAACGGTATAGTTTGCGAAATTGTAGAATTTGGTGCATTTTGTCATATTGGCCCTATTGATGCATTGATACATATGAGTCAAATTATGAATGATTATGTTGAAGTAGATGCAGAGAACGAATTGATAACAGGTAAGGAAAAGAAGAGAACTCTTAAAGTAGGTGATCCAATTAGGGCTAGAATTGTTGCAGTAAGCATGAATGAGCTATCAGCAAGAGAAAGCAAAATAGGGCTTACAATGAGACAACCTGCTCTAGGTGCATATGAATGGTTGAATGAACCAGAAGAAGATTCAATAGAACAAAAAGGGAAAAATAAAAAGAGTAGAAAAAAGAGAGGAAAGGGAAAGAAGTGAAAAATCTAAATGCCTGTAAAAACTGCCATATGCTAACAAAAGAAAATGTCTGTCCAAATTGTGCAGTTCCAACATCAAAACGTTGGCGAGGATATGTTGTTATTCGAGACCCTGATCACTCACAGATTGCTGAAAAAATGAATATTAAAAAACCTGGTAAGTATGCATTGAAGGTAAGGTAATGGACAATATAAAATGTATATTGCCAGATGATCTAAGAGATAAGTTAAAAGAACCTTTAGGGCTTCTAGTTGATGAAAAGGAGCTTTTTAAACTACTTAAAGAGGATAAGTATATTGTTTCTGTAGGAGATCAAGTTACATATACCCTATTAATAAATAACATCAAACCAGCTTTTTGTATTATTGATTTTAAGATCAAACGAAATCGCATTTCTGATGAAATAAAAAACGTTATACAATCATTTGGGGAAAAAAGGGTAATGATTAAGAATCCTCCAAAATGCATATCAAACGATCTTTGGGAAGCAATAGAATCTGCATACTACAATATTGGGAAAGATTCGCTAAGAATTGAAATTGAAGGGGAAGAAGACCTGGCAGCCCTACCTGCAATATTATTGGCCCCTAGAGACGTAACTATAATATATGGATTGCCGAATAAGGGGGTCGTAATAGTTAAAGCTGTTGAAAAAAATAAAAGAAAGGTAAAAGAAATACTTGACAAGATGTGATATCCATGGAGATAGAAATCGATTCTAAGAAAAACAATCCTTTATTTAATAGAACTGAAATACGATTTACAATCCACCATAAAGGTGAAGGAACACCAAATAGAGAAATAATCCGCAGTGAACTTTCTGAAAAACTTAACGCAAAAAAGGAGAATATAATAATTAATAGTATCAATTCTAGTTTTGGTATCCAACAGAGCAAAGGATATGCAAAGATTTACACCTCGTTAAAGAAATCTGACAACCCTGAAAGAAAATATATCTTAAAACGTAATAAGATTATTGGAAAAAAAGAAATGAAAAAGGAAGAAAAAAAGGGAACCGAAAAGGAAACTGAAACAGAAGAAAAACAGATAAAGGAAGAAGAGAAAACCCCCATTGAAGATGACGAAAAGGTCAAAGAATCAGATGATACAAAAGAGAAAAAACCTAAAGAAGGGGATCAACAAACCGAGGAAGGGAAGGAAAAATAATGAAAGGAAGAGAAATATTTAAGATTGAGGGTGATAAAATAACCCGTTTGCGAAGGCATTGTCCAAAATGTGGAGATGGATTTTTTCTAGCTGATCATAAAAACCGTATTAGCTGTGGGAAATGTGGCTATACAGAATTTAAAAGTGGAAAAAACAAGACACCTAAACCCAACGATATTGTAAAGAAATCTGAGGCAGCAATTGAATCAAACATAAAAGACGAGCAAAAGGTAGAATAAAATTTTAATAGCCTCTTCAATCATCTTTTTTATTATATTTTTATGAAGGATAACTTATTCATTTTTGTTAAAGGATCTGTAGTGTAGCTTGGATATCACAGCGGCTTCCGGAGCCTCTAACCCGGGTTCAAATCCCGGCAGATCCGTTTTGATTTTTTTGAAAAAAATTATTTAACTATCTCATCTATAAATAAAATTATAGTTCTTAAATAAAAAAATTAAAGATTATCATTTTGAAAAAGTCTGTTATTTATATCTTTTAGTAACTTTTCTGGATCTTTTATAAATTCAGTTATGTAAGAATAAAATCTTTTTAGAGGGATTCGAACATATCTTGTAAATTGTGGATCTGGTTGAAATATTCCATTTCTTGTCATATGGAATCCTAGACCAAAAAAATCTTCGACAACTGCACATTTAACCTTTGAATAACAAAGAGTCTTTTGAGCCCAAAATCGGTGATGTCCATCTAAAACAGCATAGTAATTCTCTTTTGGATGTTTAACCACAACAATAGTTTTAATCATCTCCCCAGATTCAATCATATTTATTATTCTATTTACACCTTCAATATCCACCTTTAAATCTGCAACTACTTTTTCGAGTGGTATATCCTCTGCATATTTGTCTGGATTAGAATAAGCTTTGAATAAGTTAACCATCAAAACCAAAATATATTCCATTCAAAAAAACTTTACCCACATAATCATGTTAAAGATTGTCATATAATTTATTTAATATTTTTTATTCCTTAATAGAGAAATGAGCATTTCAAAATTCTTTGGTTAAAAGAATAATAATGAAACAACAAATTAATAATACATCCGCCGTTTTTTTCTATTTCTTTTCCAATTCCTATTTATCTCTTCAAGGGTGATTCTACCAATAATCCTCTTTGATTTTCTAGCATCAATAACTTTGCATACTTTACATGTATCCTCATTCACGGTTAATAGTCCAATACCTTCATTTATTAGTTTAAATTCTGCTTTACGTAGGACATTGTATGATTTCATCAATGGGAAAGCAAGATATACATAATCTGAACCAAGTTGGAAATTTTTAGCCTGAATAATTGCTTTTTTCCAATTTTGAAGTTTCAATTCAACAGAGGTAACAACATCTTCTTTAAATCCAACAATATCGGCTCTGCAGTAACCAATTCTAACTTCCCTCATAACAATAAAGCCCTGTCTTTTTAAATAATCAGAAATGGGTTTGACAAGTTCAAACTCAAGATAAAATGGATACATACATCAAAATTTTATGAATACGCATAGCATATCTTTTGCAGCTTTAAACTCTAGATCATTACTTTTATCTATTTTTTCCTTAAGGCTTCGAATTGT
>DAOWFO010000075.1 GCA_030637965.1 Thermoplasmata archaeon | reverse complement strand
GAAGAAATTCGTAAGAAAATCATTAATAATGGAAATTGGAAGGATGCTCTCCCTAAAGCAGTATATAAAATAATCGTAAGTATAGATGGAGCATCAAGGTTAAAGAAACTCTCGAATTGATAATGACACTATTTTTTCTTTTTATTGAATCTTTTAATCAAGTCCCTTCTTATAATAAAATCAATAAAACCAGCAGATATGAGAAGGATAGATGAGATAACACAAATGTAAAAACCATTTCCCAAACCCCAAGCAGAAGACATATACACAGTTTCTCCTGTTGGTAGGCTCAAATCTAACACACCCTCACCTCGAAGACTACCAAGACTTATTTCACATATTTTTGACATACCATAAGAAAACGCAGCATTTACCAAAACAATAAACAAGATACTAGCAGATACTAATATGAGAGAAAATCGTCTCCTTAATACTACATTAGGAATAAAACTGATGCCCATTAATACAATACCTGAAATAATAATAATCAAAAGAACTCCAAGGAATTCTGTAAATTCTTCAGGAATTGTAGCAAGATCTAAATAAACTTCATCTTGATATGATATTCTATCTATCATTGTTTGTGAAAATATATACATAGAACTAGTTTTTTCGGTTAATCCATCGTCACTCGAGGAGTTTAACATCCACCAAGGTTGAAACAATGAAATTAGAACAATGCTCATAGCTATCAATTTTAAAGTTGTATTCAATGAGATTTTTTTATAAAAGATCATTAAAACAATGCCACCAATAAAGATAAAAGAAAATATCCTAACAATAAAAGGTAGTATAGATTCAATTATTGTAATAATTTTAATATTTTTATCGTTTGTTAATTCTATGGTCTTTGATCCAATTAATTCGCTTCCAGAATAAACATTAATAGTATATTTACCAGGGGGTAAAGAGACAGCATTATCTGGGGATAAAGATTGGTAAATTTTCCTACCATTTCTTTGAATACTAATATCTTGGTTATCGTTTTCTAGATTTTCTCCATAAGCATTGAATAGTTTTGTTCTGATATCAAAAAGACCATTGAATACCATGCTCATGGAGTCGCCTATTTCTGGAATAATTATCGATTCTTTTTCTGAAAAACGACCATATGATATATGGATATCATACGTTGCAGCAGGCAATCCCTCAAAAATATATTTACCGTTACCAATATCTTTTGGTATAATTTCTACTGTGTCATACATTTCAGGGCTTGTTAGAAATGGCTTTAAATCTACACCGGGAGGAAAATCTAATTCATCCTTAATTTCTACCGTCAAATCATATAGAGCTAGTTTTATTTCTACTTTCTTCCGATTCATCAGAATTTCTTTATCATAGATTAAGAATCCCTTATAAAACGCCTCTAAAATATAAGGATCAGAAAGATTAAAAAGAGATTTTATTGTGATATTTTCGATATTTTCCCATACATATGAATCAAAAAGATTGAACGGTACACCTAAAATCAGACTTTTAGATGATGTTGTAAAATTTTTAATTACAACCATATTATTTCTTAGCAAAATTAACTCTATGTTTTCGATATTAGTATTATATTGATTACAAGCATCTATCTCTATGTTCTTTTGCCAAGTACAATAGATATGAAGGGATGTATCACCTTCAACTGAAACTGATCCAACTCCGATATAATTCTTAGTTTTGTTTTCAATCCTACGATATAGTCTAACGATATATTCACCGGGTGCAATTTTAGGGAATTTTATTAATTGTATTCCAATAAAAGGTTTATTTGCAGCTCCAGATGAAATTAATGTATCATTTTGATATAATTCTGCCCATATTATTGGAAGGGGAAAACCAGTCAATTCCACCAGATTTGGAAATGCAAATATTCTTCCACTCAGATGCGGAATTACTGTTAGTGTATGTATGTTTTTATCTCCCTCAAACTGGCTATCTCCCTTGAAATCTAAATAATTTGCAAGCTTACGAAAGATTTCTCCTTCTTTATCAACATTTTCATAATTACCCTCTTCAATTGAAAAAAATTCAGCATCAAACTCTACTACAAGATTATCGGGAATTGTTAAGTCATGATGCCCGCCCTCAATATAAGAATTCCTTCCAAATGCTATAGATGCGTAGTCTATCTCTGTACCGACAATATTTAAATATTCTTCTTCTGCAACTTTTACTTCAATACCATCTCTCTCATTAGTTCCTTCTTTAACAATACCTTCATTTGAAGAAAAAAGAATTGCGTGAGTCTTACCAACATCTCCCTCATCATAGGATATCCAAGCATTCTCTCCAATATCACAATCATCTAAGTGAGTTATGATCCATTCGCGTTCCTTAGTTTCTGGATTTTCGTTCATTTTGTACTCTTTAATTCTATTATTTTTTCCATAAATATGGACAAATGGTAGTATATCTCCAAAAACCATCTTTTGTATTGAGGTACTTTTAGATTTAAATGATATCAATGTTCCATATCGTCCATCGAGATCTTCTACACCCTTAACCAGTCCTTCTTCGAAAACCTCATGTTTGACTTTAACTCTTATACGTTTATCATCTGTTGGACAATAATAATATTTGTAGATATTAGTAGTACGAAGATCTTTTGTAGATGATTCACTAATGATTCCAAATTCCACCATTAAATTTCCATCTTCGGATATGTTTTTTGAAATTAGAATCTGATCTGATGAAATTTCATCTTCATCATTAACACCAACCTGATAAGAGAAACTAAATGATGCTAGAACATCTAAGCTTGTAATATCAAATTCTTCTGTATTGGGTTTCATTTTTAGGATAATCTGAGAGAGCCTACGATTCATAGCATTTCCTTTTTGTCCAATTCCATAAACAATATAACCGTCTTCTGTAATTTTATAGTAATCACCTTCAACAGAGATTCCAGATATTGGTTCGTAATAATAGTATGCGTCTTCAATATTTACATGATCTACATATTTTGGCAATGATTTTTCACTATCATCATAATATACAAAGTACCTTTCTTCTCCATTTGCTATATCTGGAACAAGAAAAATCAATCTACAACTACTAATAAAATTATCATAAGTTGAGTTTAAATCATATATCTGTGATTCTAGTTCATGCCAAGTTTTTCCATCCCAACAGCAAACTCTTATTGAATTAATTTTTTTATCACTTGCCCAACAGTTTTCATGGAATTCTATTCTAATATCAATAGGCTGGAACTTTGCATGAGTATTCTCTGTTGATATCGGAAGACTTATTTCTTGTCTATATGACCATTCTTTATTCCATGAATCCGGTAAATTTTCATTTGTTAAAAGAAATGAATTTTCTAACGATAATACTGACATTGCCAATACTGGAGTTATTAGAATTATTAGAATAATATAAACTAATATTATTTTCCTAATACGCATATGTCCTCCAAGTTTAATTGACAATTTTTCACAATAATTTTTCATTATTATATAATACTTATATATTGTGTACATTTAATAATATAATAATGTTTTTGTGATTCTGATTAGAGAATCCTATTAAAATTTTTTCATGAGAAATATTGACAGTTATGAAACAGTAAAAACAAAACATTTATACATTGAAATTTATTTCATCCAGAAAAGGGAAGGTTATTTATGAAAATAAAAAAAATTATAGGATCTTTTAATATTAAAAATAATAAAGAATTTTTTCTTGACATTTTATTGCTGATAGGATTTATAGTAATAGGGACCATAGGCAGAACATTACTAGTCGGATGGAATCTTCAACCATTTCCAAATTTTGAGATTATAATGGTGATCACTTTTCTTGCAGTAATTTTTTTAAAATCACCTTTAGCTATCTTTGTTCCATTATTCAGTATGATGTTAAGTGACATGTTACTTGGAAATAATATTTTTGTAGGAAATCACATGAATAGAATAGTTTTATTTACCTATTCTGGATTTACAATGATAGCTATTGTAAACATCTTTTATAGGAAAAAATTTAAAAATAATTTAGGAAAAATAAAATTAAAAAATATTGGAATTGCTGCTGGACTTGGAATTGGATTTGTTTTGATATACGATACGTGGACCAATGTTGGCTGGTGGTATTTGATTTATCCACATACAATTGGATCGTTATCTGCAGTTTTTGCCGCAGGAATACCGTTTATGATATATCATATGATCTCGGGAGTTATCACTTTTGTTGCTATTGCTCTACCTATTGTTTCCTTTGCTCCAATGAATTATAAAATCGAGATTCCTATCAAAATTAAAAATTCACATAAGATACCCATTTTAGCTCTAGTAATTGGTCTAATAGCACTATCATTTACAGGAACAGCCATACAGATCCCTGAAAAAAGTGAAATATGGTTAGAGAATTCAGATGAAACAAGTGTAAAGTTAGTCGTTATTGGAGATACGTGGATGATAAAAGACAACATTTTTGCATATAAAGAAGAAACTGTTTTCTCAATTTTAGAGGAATTTACTGAGAGAAATAGTATTTTTCTAAAATCAACCTACTATGAACAATTTGATTCGGTTTTGATAGATTCAATCGGAATAAATCAAAATGGCGGTAATGGAAAATATTGGCAATATTATGTAAATGGCGATATACCAATGGTTGGATGTGACAAATTCAATATATTCAATGGAGATTATATTGAATGGAGATTTGAATTAGTATAATATTAGTTTTTGAAAAGGTTTATATTATAAAACAATATAACAGATGAAAAGAGGAAGTTACATGGCTATAGGTTTTGTATTAATAAGTGCTGCACCTGCACGAGAACATGAAGTATATAATAAGCTTTCAAAGGTACCACAAATAGTTGAACTACATCCTCTATTTGGAGAGTATGACCTTATAGCTAAAATTGAGGCTGAAGATTTCGAAAGACTTGGCAATTTGGTAGTAAATAAAATTAGATCAATAGATGGCGTTATAGATACGAAAACGCTAACAGGAACGAAGTTTTAAGAGGTGAGAAAAAATGGTAGGACTAATACAATATTTTTTAGGAATGCTAATGTTAGTATTTGCTATAGCGAGTATAATCGCTGGAATATTCACCGCTTATTTTGGATCAGGTAAAAGTAGAGCTGTTGGAGGAATTCTAATAATAATAGGATTAATTGTTGGAATTATCTTCCTATGGGGCGCTGGAGTACTTGAATCTTTTATGGGAACTCCCACAGGGATAATGAATATTGTTGGATCTGTTACCAATGGTATCGTAGCAGTTATTGGCGCAATAATTGGAGCTTTAATAGCTCTTGGAATATTCCTACTAGCAATAATGAAGGCATAGGATATTCCTATTGCCTTAATTTCTTTCAATTTTAAATAAAAAATTTTAATACATTATCAACTTTGATTTTTTATAATTGACAATAGGAAAAAATGCATTGCTAACTTTAAGGAAATAAGAGTATGAATCAATTGTGAAATCTAATAAATATTAGATTTTAATTAATGTTCAACAGTACTAAAAGTTTGGAAATCCTTTTTTATAATTATTTGACATAATCTACAAGTTTCAATAGAGGCAGTAGATTTATCATAATTTATTATTTTTTTTGCTGATTTATTAATTTCAGTAAGTATTTTTTTATCTACGATGTTGATTTTACACCTCTTTTTTGATAAATATTGACAAACAGCCGCTGTTGTTAATCCCAATAGTTCAGCAGCTTCTCTCTGACAAAGTCCAAAATTGTAAATCAAACTTTTTGCTAGTTCCTTTCTAATAAAAGGTAGACCTTCCCAAATCATAAATTCACATGTAATTTTTCCCATAAAATGATAATATTTTTAGAACTATATAAAATTAACTATTGTTAATATTAAAAACAAATTTTTAGAATATTATTATATAATGCAATGAAGATTAAAAAATATTATTTATGATTTTCATCATAAAAACGTATCAAAATCGACGTTTACCGTAATAAATCATAGAAAACTTTATAAACACATTAACAATTGTTAATTTGCGAAGGTCTGGAGAAATAAATTATTTTTATTTTTCTTTCATTTCAAAATAAACTTTGCAATTTATTATTTCCTCCTTAATCCAGACCTCGTGTTCCTCCTTTGTTATTTAAATTTTTATTAATTAAATATCAACTCATAAATCAAAATTTTTGGTTATTATTTTTTTAATAAATAATTCCTAAAAAAACAATTTTAATTTTTAGAAAAATTATTTACATTCATCTATGCAACCACAAACAGTACATATTTTATTCCCGCAAGAACATTTTAAATATTTATGATTCTCACAATCTATACATGTCCATTCTTTATCATTTTCCATTTATTTCACCTTATACTTTGTTCAAATTAACTAAAATTCTTTCTACTAGCAATCCAGGCATTGTCAACAGCATCTCGCAGATGTATAGGTAAATCAGGTGTTCCATCATGGATAATACCTTCTTTATCTTTCCACCATATTCGCTTTTTAGTAACAATATTTGTCTTTAGGTTAATAATCTTAGCCCAAATTTCTGTTTTCCCATAACCTTCCAGATTATCCTTAAGAATTTGATTAATTTCGATTTTATAATCAGTCAAATTTCTCTCCCAAGAAATCTAAAGAGGTATTGTCTTAAAAACTTATCGGATTTAGTTTACCAAGATATTTTTTAATTATTTTCTTCTATAAAAACATTATAAAGTATGTTAACAGTTATATAAAGAATTTTAAGGTATTATAAATCCTTGCTCTTATAAATTTGGATCATGTCTAAAAAATATTTATGAATTCTGAGATCATTAGTGAGTTCTGGATGAAAAGAAAGGGCTAGAATATTTTCTTGCCTAACCATTACCATTTTATTTTCAATTTTTGCCAGAATTTTACAGCTACCCCACACTTTTTCAATTACCGGTGCTCTTATAAAAATTGCATTATAAGGATTAATTAAGCCTTCAATATTGATTTTCTTCTCAAAAGATTCTTCTTGTCTTCCAAAAGCATTACGTGTCACTTCCATTTCTATTGCATTTAAAAGCTTAATATCCTTTGAATCGTTAGATATCTTACTAGCAAGCAATACACATCCTGCACATGTGCCCATAATTGGAAGATTTTTTCGTTCTAATCTCTTAAAAATTGCACTATATAAACCAGATCTGAACAAAATTCTAGAAATAACTGTACTCTCCCCCCCAGGGATTAATAGAGCATCAATATTATCTATCTCTTCCTTTTTATTAACCACAAAAACTTTTCCAGATGTGTTAGTTTCTTCCAGAGTCTTCTCAATTGAATTGATATGTTCAGTAATTGCCCCTTGTATTCCAATTACGCCTATAGATATTTTCCCTACCATCCTCTCTCCTGGAGACGTTGTTCCTTTGGTATATTTTCAATTTCTATACCAATCATTGCATCTCCAAGATTCTTGCTAACTTCAACAATTACCTCTGCACTATTGTAATGCGCAATTGCCTCAACTATAGCTCTTGCCATTTTTTCTGGATTTTTCGATTTAAATATTCCAGATCCAACAAAAACGCCATCACTTCCAAGTTGCATCATTATTGCTGCATCTGCAGGTGTTGCAATTCCGCCTGCTGCAAAGTTTACTACAGGTAATCGCCGAATTTTTTTAATTTCATTTAATATTTCAAAAATTTCCTTTTTAACATCACCATAATTATATTCTTCAAAAATAATAGTATTGTCATTTATTTCTTGATTAGTAAGTATTTTTATAGAATTAATATAGCTCTGTGAATATTCTTCTGCTAAATCTTTTAATGGTTTTTCATCCATACTTTCCAAGGTTCTAATCATATTTGTTAACATTCTCTGATGTCGTATTGCCTCAACAATATTACCTGTTCCTGCCTCTCCTTTTGTACGTATCATAGCAGCATCTTCCCATATTCTACGTACTGCTTCACCTAGATTTCTACATCCGCAAACAAAAGGAATAGTAAACTTGTGTTTATCTATATGATAAAATGGGTCTGCAGGTGTGAGAACTTCAGACTCATCAATCATATCCACACCCATACTCTCTAATG
This sequence comes from Thermoplasmata archaeon, assembly GCA_030637965.1. Classification (GTDB taxonomy): domain Archaea; phylum Thermoplasmatota; class E2; order DHVEG-1; family DHVEG-1; genus DAOWHD01. Next base: position 5,336 of record DAOWFO010000075.1, on the reverse strand, counting down.
CCTTTGCCTCTACAAAATGTCCTATTCTTACTTTTGCCATTACAGGGATACTGACAGTATCCATTATCTCTTGTATTATACGTGGGTCAGCCATTCTTGCTACTCCTCCTTGAGCACGGATATCTGCAGGTACTCTCTCAAGCGCCATTACAGAGACAGCTCCACTATCTTCAGCAATAGCTGCTTGTTCTGAATTAGTAACATCCATTACTACACCACCCTTCTGCATTTTGGCAAAACCCTTTTTTAACTTAGACGTGCCAAATTTAAATTTTGAAACATCTAATTCTTTCATAATTCATATCCCCTTAAACTTTAAACTTAATCCGATATCTATAACTCATTATTAAGGGCTGTGGTTGTTTAAAGATTATTCTTTAAAAAAAAAGATTTTTTTTATTAACAGTAACATTTTTAAAATGTTTTCAAAAAATATCAATAATAAGTATACTAAATTTCCCAAGATTAGTATCTATTCCCTATCTTTAATAGACTCCAATATTTCTTTTCCGAAGGGAGTTATTCCATATAATTTGATATCATTCCCTGCTTTTTTCATTTCTACTATGTCAAGGGCAAGAAGAGACTCATCTTCCCTATAACGAGATTGCATCCCTCTTATAGCACCAATTACATTTGTTGGTGTAGTTTTTACATTATGTGCTATTTCAGATGTATAACTACTACTAGGACTTATATCAAATAAATATTCTGCAATCTTACGTCTAACATTGCTTCGTCTAAGAGCTCTAACTACAAGAGGTCTCTTCTTATTGAGAGAATCCTCTTTCCAATCATCTTCTCGCATCCCATCCATGTGCATCCATTGCATGAATGGTTTTCTCATTAATAAAATAGTCGTCTCAGGAATACTTATCTGCATATGCACCTGCAAGCGTAAAAACAGGTTTAAAAAAAATTTACATTATTCGTTCTATGGTTTCTAATACAAAACCTTCACTATCTATTACATATCTAGCTATTCCAATTTTTTTCGCATAATTTCTAACTTTTTTAACAGCTAGAAAACGTTCAAAAGAAGAACCTTTCTGAATTACCTCAAGCTCGATAACACAATCTGAAATTCCTTCCATCTTTTTTTCAAATACTTCACCATATATTCCCTTTGTCATTATGATAAATAAAGCACCTCTCTTTTCAAAGTTATCAACTTTAGCAGCATGTAATGTTCTTAATACTTCCTCATGAGAATATCTGCCAAGGAAAAAATCCAATGAACTTAATATTATCTTGTTAGACGATGTTGAATTAATTTTATCCGATATAATTGCTAAAAAATCTTCTTTATCTTTATTTAAAGTGGGTGTACCTGATGATCCTTCTTTAATTAATTCTTTTAGTTTTAGTTTAGATCGCCTCTCATATATACTTACTCTTTTTCTTTCTCCACTTAGAATACCTTTAGAATAAGTTGATGTAATATCTACAAAATCTATCTTTGATGAATCCCAACCAAATCTATTCATTGTAACTTCTACTTCGTCTTTTGTTTCTTCAGTTGTTATATAAAGAACATTATCTGTTGAGGCAAGTTGCTTGCTTAATATCTCAATACTACTTCCAGGAGAACTAAGGAAGAGTGTGGTGAAACCTTTAAGAATTCCGCCTTCCAACAGTGCATCAAGCCTTTCTATTCCAGTGCTAATAAATTCATCTTCAGACATTTTTAACTTACATATCTTATCGTTCAATTACATTTTTGTTAATAATTTATAATTTATATAAAAGATTCTCTCACTTTAATTATCTTGTTACTCTTCAAATATAATATCTTATTAATATTTTCCTCCATTTCCTCTTCAATAGAAAGAGATATACTATGAATATCTTCTAATTTTGTTCTATTTGACAAATGGGTAAAAAATTCAGTAACTAAGGATACATTGTTATATGTTAAAAGTGAGCTTAAAGAGTCTATCACTAAATATTTTTGAACGTCATTTTCTAAATCCCTAAAAGCTGACATAATTTCTAAAAGTATTTTTTCTAGTTGAGCTGGACTTTCTATAAATGTACAATTTGGATTTATCTCATATATTCCGGCAGCTCTAGAGATGCCATCAATAAATTTAATATTTCCCTTATCCAACATATTTCCAAATTTTTTTACAATATCCCCATAAGGATTTGTTATCGTTACATATACCCAAGCAGTCTTGGGTTTACTATAAATAAATTCAAATAGTGCTTGTGTCAAATCAGAATAGTTATTTCCTGGCAACATTATTCCTACTGACTGATTTAGAGTCATTGCACTTGATATTCTTTCTCTTAAACCATCGATTATCGTATTACTCATCACTTTCACTCTCTGGACTTCAGTAATGGAGCCAGTTCAATTCCATTTTTTGAAGAAATACTCATTGCAGATTTTGTTCTGCTATGGGCTGTACCTCGCATTTTTATGATTTGAAGAGTTCTAATGATGTCCCCTCTCCTATTGACATCTCCGAGAAATATTATACCATCGGCAATGAATTCTTCTGTTCCATATTGTGAATACTTGATTTCATTAGGGGGCACTTCAGATGTTAGAATGGATGTACAATCCATCGATGCAAGTGATGCACCTAACTTAAATATAAAATTTCTAATCATTTCTTTTGATTGTAATCTATAACATAATGCTGTTATTGAGTCAATTACCAATCGTTTAACATTCAATTCATCAGCAATATCTTTCAATACATCTAATAGAGCATTAACATCTTCAACAGTATATTTTTCTGTATCCAGTCCCAATCTATCACTTATGATTCTTAAATCAATGATATTAACTTTTCCTTCTTCAATTAATTTTTTGTCATAAAAACTAAAATTTTCCATATTTTTTATTAATTTAAATAGAGGTTCTGTAATTGTAAAAAATACTCCTCTTTCACCGTTTCTAGCACCATCTATTAGAAATTGCATAGATAAGGTCGTCTTGCCAGAGCCACTACTTCCAACCATAAGAACTGAATTTCCAACAGGAATTCCGCCACTTAGCTTGCGATCTAATTCTTCTATTCCTGTTTTGCATTTTTCATGCAGTGAATCGGGGGTTTTTTCTCCATTTTTTTCTTCCTGTGCCTCATTATACAAATATGACCCATCTTCCACCATAGAGTTTTTCTCTCCTCTTTTTCTGTTTTCTTATTTTTCTTATATACAATTATTAGTTATAAATCTTAAGGTTAATTATTGATTATAATCACAATTCAAATCGAAAACTCATTTAAAAAATAATATTAAAAATCTTTAAATAGGTTTGTTATATGCACAGCTAATATAGTTGCATACACAACTATCTCATCGATAGATTTAAATGTAAAAATGGGAAATTTAAATGGAAAACCATGAATCAATTGGAAGATTAATATCTTGTATCTATAGATATGGCCAGTTTCATATTGCTAAAAAATTAGAGTTTTACAAAATTGGGAGAGGACAATTCAGTTTTCTAATGATATTGTATAATTGTGATGGAGTTAATCAAGAAAATATTGCAAAAAATCTTAGAATGGATAAGTCAACAGCAGCTCGAGCAGTTCAAAAGTTGATGAAAGAAGGATATGTAATAAAAGAGAGAGATCCTTCAGATAAAAGGGCATATAATGTTTTTTTAACAGAAAAAGCAAAAATAATCAAACCAAAGATAATTAAAATACTATCAGAAGGGACAGAAACCCTATTATCTGATTTTACTCAAGATGAAAGAAAAATATTTACAAAATTTTTAAAAAAGATTGTAAAGAACATAGATCAACACTGCAGCATCGGGGGGTAAAGGTATGAATATTAAAGAAACCAATAATAGCATATCTGATAGATCACATAATACAGAAGACACAAAAGGAATTAAGACTTTATTAGGAGAACCAAAGAAGGCTGTTATTAAACTTTCAATACCAATGATAATAGCAATGTCAGTTACGACAATTTATAATTTTGTTGATACCATCTGGGTTTCTGGTTTTGGAGCTAATTGGTTTCTCTCTTCAGATGCCCTCGAGGTTGGCGCTGGTGCTGTTGCAGCAGTTGGATTTGTATTACCATTTTTTATGATGATAATTTCAATATCAACAGGTCTTGGGGTAGGCTGTGGATCTGCAATCTCAAGACGCATTGGTGCAAATGATAAAAAAGGAGCAGATAATGTTGCTATTCATTCAATAATTCTTACTATATTAACCTCTATTATTTTTACAGTTCCTTTTTTTATTTTTTCTAACGTTATATTTACTTCAATTGGGGCAAGTGAAGCAGCAGGAATGGCAACTTCTTATGGTAAAATAATTTTTGCAGGAAGTATCTTTTTATTTTTTTCATATGTTGCAAATGCTATACTTAGAGGTGAAGGGGATGCTAAGCGAGCAATGTATGCAATGATGTTTGGAGCTGGTTTGAATATATTTCTTGACCCCATATTTATTTACATTTTTAAATTAGGAGTAGTAGGGGCAGGGTATGCTACGGTTATTTCAATGGCCATAACATCGTCCATATTGATTTATTGGTTGTTTTTCAGAAAAGATACCTATGTGACTTTTAATTTTCATGATTTTAAATTCAATAAAGAAATTCTAAAAGATATTTTTAGAGTTGGTCTACCAGCATCAATCCAACAATTATCCATGTCTTTTACAATGTTAATATTAATTTTTATTATAACCCTTGTAAGTGGCGATAAGGGAGTTACTATTTATACAATAGGTTGGAGAGTTTTATCAATTGCAATTCTTCCTTTACTTGGAATGGCAACAGCTGTTGTGTCGGTAGGTGGTGCTGCTTATGGTGCTCGTAAATATATAAAACTAAAAACAGTTTTTATTTATTCGATAAAAATAAGTCTAATTATTGAAATTATATTAGCAGCATTAACATTCTTATTAGCACCAATAATAACATCGGCTTTTACAACTTTTGATCCAGGACTCAGAATTCTTTCAGGAGATATTATTATATTTTTACAAATTGCATGTTTATTCTACCCTGGGGCTGCTTTTGGGATAATGGCTTCATCAATATTTCAAGGTACGGGAAAAGGAATATATGCCCTTTTTAGTACTCTATTAAGAACCATTATTTTAGCACCAATTTTTGCATATTTATTAGCATATTTGCTAAATTTAGGGCTCGTGGGGATATGGTATTCAATTGTTATTGCGAATGTAATAGGTTCAATTGTATCCTTTACTTGGTGTAAACTGTATATTCGCAATCTTATAATTAAAAATGATAAAACAATAAATGCAGATTAATCATGAATTATTATTCTTTATAAACCACATCATGTTCTCGAACTCTATCCTTGACTTTTAAACCAATATCGT
>DAOWFO010000058.1 GCA_030637965.1 Thermoplasmata archaeon | reverse complement strand
CTGGTTTTATTGATTTTATTATAAGAAGGGACTTGATTAAAAGATTCAATAAAAAGAAAAAATAGTGTCATTATCAATTCGAGAGTTTCTTTAACCTTGATGCTCCATCTATACTTGCGATTATTTTATATACTGCTTTAGGGAGAGCATCCTTCCAATTTCCATTATTAATGATTTTCTTACGAATTTCTTCTCCAGAACATTCATTTCTATTATACCACTGTGTCTCTTTAACGATATAACCTCTTTTTGAAAATAGACGTTTTGTTAAAGGATTATTTGAAATAACAACATCAAAATCTGTTATGATTGATACAACATGAGACACCCATTTCGGATAGTTATGAATGTCAGGTATTTCAACTATTCTATAATTATTTATATCAATTTCTTCAAGTGATTTTATGATCATTAACTTTCTTTCTTCTGATGTAAAAGGATTCTCTAATGTATTGCTATATTGTGATGAACCAATACCAATAATAATTTCATCATATTTTTTTATTAATTTTTGTAAAATTTTTAAATGTCCATTATGGAATGGTTGAAAACGTCCTATATATAGAGCTTTCATAGTTTACAAATAGAATAGTTAATATATAACATTATTTTTCTTTTAATGATGATTTGGATAAACCACGGTCATTATTTTTTTCCCTAATAAAATCACGATGTCCAGTTATTTTTTTCTCTGATTCTAATTCAACCTTTCCTGATATTTTAGGTGGTCTCATTTCCTTTAATTTTTTTAGCAATTCTTCTTTACCCGGGCCAGTAAGAGCATTTTTAACTACGTCTGTAAGTGTTTCTACTGGAATAACTTTAATTATTTTCTCATATTTTTCCTCAATAAGAACATCATTAAGATTTGATTTCGGGACTAATACCTTTTTAATACCTGCTTCGGCTGCAGCTTCAACCTTGGCAGTAACACCACCAATAGGCAGAACAGTTCCCCTAATGCTAAGTGAACCAGTCATAGCAACATCTTGTCTAATTGGTACCCCTTCCATAGCAGAAATAACAGCTGTTATAACAGACAGACTTGCTGAATCTCCTTCTAATCCCTCATAAGTCCCAATAAATTGAATATGTATATCGTGTCGTGAAATATCTCTTCCCATATATTTTTTAATCAATGCGGAAATATTAAGAACAGACTCTTTTGCTATTTCACCAAGTTTTCCTGTAGCAATAACCTTTCCTTCCGACTGAGATCCTGCGGGTGTAACCTCTGCAACTATGGGAAGTACCAAACCGGAGAATTCGCTCATTGATGGGTCTGCTGAATGTACCGCTAATCCATTTACAATACCTATCTCTTGACCTTGTGTTTTGAAGGAACGATAATCTTTCCGTTGTTCTAATGCTCTTTCAACAACCTGCTGCTCCAATGACTTTGCTATTTTCTTAGCTTTTAAGACATGGTCTTGTGTTACAATTTTGTCTCCATTTTCAAATGCAATATCTCCAGCTGACCTAACAAGACCTCCTAATTCTCTTAGACGTAAAGAAAGTTTACCCTTTCTACCAGCTCTTCTCTGAGCTTCATGAATAATTTCAGCAACAGATTCTTTATTAAAATGAGGGATTTTCCCATCTTTTTTGACCTCTTGGGCAACGAAACGAATTAGATGTTTCCTATTTTCATGGTTGTCATCCATATTGCTATTAAGATAGATTTCATAACCATAGCCTCTTATTCTGGATCGTAGGGCAGGATGCATTCCATTGAGCGCATCAAGATTCCCTGCAGAAACCAATATGAAATCACATGATACAGGTTCTGTTTTAACCATTGCACCAAAACTTCTTTCTGACTGTCCTGTAATTTGAAACTTTTTTTCTTGAATTGCTGTTAAAAGATGTTGTTGAGACGGTAAATTTAAAGTGTTAATTTCATCTATATATAATACTCCTTTATGAGCTCTATGAATGGCTCCTGCTTCAACTAATTGATGAGGAGGAGTTTCTAAACCTGCTGATTGAAAGGGATCATGCCTTACATCTCCAAGAAGAGCACCGGAATGTGCTGCAGTGGCTTCAATAAACGGTGGTAAATCAGTTTTTTCATGAGAAACTAAAACCTTAGGAACATGTTGTAATCCCTGACGTTGAAGCATTGCACCTCTAGAAAATATTAGAAAAATCATTACTGCAGCAATAACGCCAAAAATTGCATACTCTAAGTGAGCTTCTCCACCGGTAAATGTTGGATATATTGCAGCAAATATAGAAAATGCAACTATCATAAAAACGATGGTTATGATCATGCTACTCTGTTGTTCTTTCTTCTTTTTTGCTTCTAATCTTTGAGCATTGACGATTTCTTTACCCTTTCCACCTGGAACAACCCTAATATGAGGTGTGTTTGAATCTTCATTATTTGGATATGAGATGATATCTTCTAATTCTTCTTTTGGTAAAAACGCAGTCATAGCTTGAGCAACCATAGATTTTCCAGTACCTGGATCTCCAATAAGCATAACATGACGCTTTTGTACAGCAGCTTTTCTAATAATATCAACGGACTGATCTTGGCCAATAACTTGATCTAACAGAAGTTTTGGCACTTCTATGTTGTTAGTAGTTTTAAATTTTTGAGTTTTAATCCATTCATGTAAAGAGGGCATATTCTTTCTTTGTGTCTCTTTTTGTATGTTTTCTGTCTTTTTTTCCTTTACCAATCTATCAACACCTTATAAAAACATATAAGATAAATGCATTATTTTAATTTCTGAGTACTCGGTATAATAGATACATATATCAACTTTTCTTTTATTAATCATAATCGACCAATAAAATATTATAAAAAATCTGTTATTCATAAAAATTTTAAATAAATAATAAATGGATTTAACTGTTTTAATCATATTTGTCTTAGAATTTTATCATCTTCTTGAGATTCTCTTGTCTTATTTATTATTTTAATATTTATTTTTTCCCAATTTCCTTTTATTTTTTGAATTTCTTCAATTAATTCCAACATACAATTTGATGATGGTAATTTTGTTAGAAAATCATTTAAAAATACTTCCTTATTATCAATATCTATAGTTATCCACATAAATTTTCCTAAACTTGTAATATATTTGTAAGTAATAACGTTTTCCAATTTACTTAATCAAAAATATAAAAAATTAACTTTTATTGTCAATAATGTTTCCATAGAAATTTCTCATAAATTATTGAAATACCTATACCTATTGTAATAATATATCCTACAATTAATAATATTACTATATATAAAAAT
>DAOWFO010000083.1 GCA_030637965.1 Thermoplasmata archaeon | reverse complement strand
TTTTTCATTATGGAGTATTAGTATACCAATGTACTTTGGCTAATGGAAATGCTTTTGGAAGAGATCGTTATCAAATATCATATAAAGGTCTTATGGAAAAAACAAAAATTCCATTTTTCAAAAGAGATATTGTTTTTGCAAGTGCATATATGCATGAATGCGGTCATACATTAGGTATATACCATGGCAATACTCCTGGTTGTGATGATCAAGAAGGAAGAAATATATTTAAAATAAATTGGTGGAAATGGCGACCCTATAAAAGTGTTATGAACTATGGATATATGTACATGATGCTTGATTATTCAGATGGATCCAGTGGTAAAAATGATTTTGATGATTGGAATCGATTAGATTTAACTTATCTCGAAAATTAGTGGTTTTTACTAGTTCAATATTATAATAATTTCATAGAATAGAATTTAGCGTAATAATTGAATTTTAAAGAATAAACATAGTTATTGTTAAATAAAGGGATGGATATTACTTAATCCTAGTTTATTGGAGGTAATATCAATGTCTATCTTAGATAATCTTTTGATAGAAGCAATGAATAGTGAGATTGAGGCAAAGAATTTTTATAACGATGCATCAAAAAAAGCTCAAAGTCAAGCTGGTAAAAAACTATTTAGAGAACTTGCAGAGTTTGAACAAAATCATTATAAAAGAGTGAAAAAAATTATTGAATCACATAATAACAGATTGGAATTTGAAAAATCTAGAACAAAAAAAGATATACAAACAATAAACTCTGAGGTGGAGGGAGAATTTGAACCAAATAAAGACGAAATTGTAACTATTATAAATCTTGCAATTGATGCAGAAAAAAAAGTACAAGAAAGATATTCTAAAATAGCTGAAATGCACGATGATGATAGTAAAAAAATTTTTAATGATTTAGCACAAGATGAGAGAAACCATCGAAGAATATTGGAAGATGAATTCTATCAATTATCGAATAAGGGAACAATTGTTTGGGGGTACTAATTGAAAGAAGATTCTTATGAGTGTAAAAACTGTGGTAAAATTGTTAAAGTTTTAGATGGAAAAATTCCTTCATGTTGTAATAAACTAATGGAGAAATTAAAAATAGATATTTGTACTCAACCTGCACATGCTGAACATGCAAGACCAATGGATGAGGAAGATGTTTGTGATGAGGGGCGTGCAGGATAATAATCTTCAATAATTAAAACTATTTAATGGAGGTAAAAATGGAAAAATGTTCTGTTTGTGATGAAGAACATGATTTGGATGATATTCATCATATTGAGATAAAAGGAAAAATAAAGAAAATATGTAAAGGTTGTGCCGCAGCTATAAAAGGATTTGCATAATTTTTATATTATGTTTTTTGAACTATTTCTACAGTAAACGTTCAAATCGCTCCTTTTTTGCCTTACAAATAGGGCATATTTCAGGTGGTTTATTTCTTCCACATAGATATCCGCATACTTTACATCTCCATACTGGTATTTGAAGTGAATATTTTTCTCTTTGTAGTTTCTCTTCTATCTTTTCCCTCTGAAGTCGTCTTTCAGGAATAGATTTTATTTCTTGTTTACCATCTAAAATTTTTTTAGAAACATAAAGTGCACAGTAGCAGGTTCCATATTCATTTAAATCTTCATCTCGGTAATCACAAGGGCAAATGATATCAAGATTCTCAGATTTTTTTCCAGATGCTAATCTACAAGGACAAACCCAATAACCATATCTTGTTTCATTAATTATTAAACTATTTACTAGATCTTTAGTGAAATCAATATCAGGATTGAGGTGATAACCTGAGGATTCTGCATCATGATTCAATCTTTTGTACAACTTCTCCACTTCTTCACTTTTAATACTGCCTTGTTCATTCATGTCATTAAAGCCTCTTTTATCTTTTCCTCTTTAAATCCAACAATACATACTTTATCGTTTATTACCATCGTTGGAAAGGAACAACGAGGGTTCCACTTCATTATCTCTCTCTTTGTCTTATCTCTTTCATCCCCTTCCAAATAATCTACATAAACAAAATTATATTCAACACCCAAATCATCAAGTAACATTTTTGTCTTTTTGCACCACATACAAGTGCTTAGAGTGTAAAGTATTATCTTGCCTTTATTTTCACCCTTGACATGCTCTATTTTCATATTTTCAATCTCTCTCCATATTTGTTAATATACATAAATTTATCCAAAGAAATTCTTTTTGGTCTCCTTTTCTCAGATTCCACCTGTTTTTCTGAAAGAACTGTATTAATTTTTTCAGAATGTTTACCAACTATTACCAAGGCAATAACATTATAATCATTAGGTATGCCAAGGATCTCTCTTGTCTTCTTAGGACTATATCCTGCTATTGGATGTGCCACAAGCCCAATTTCTGTGGCCCTCAAAATAATGAACC
>DAOWFO010000082.1 GCA_030637965.1 Thermoplasmata archaeon | reverse complement strand
ATTCAAGGACGGTCATATCGCTAGCCCATGTTTAGATTTCGGATGTACATTTATAGATATTACAGACAATGTTGAGTTCTTGAAAGAGATTTTGACAAAAGATATTGTCATCGAGGAGGCAGTAGATTCCTACAAACTGGATGATATTATATTTGATTTGAGGCTTTATGTTTTCTATGATGAAGTTTTATATATCCTTCCGAGAACAAATGAAAAAAGTGCGATCATAGCAAATATATCCCAAGGAGGAAAAGAAAGGACTACTCGGTTTCTCAAAAAATTTCCAAACAACATTATCAACAAAGCAATTAAGGACGGGATAAGAACGATAGAGGCAATGGATGTTAATTTTGCAGGTGCGGATGTTATGATTAGTAAGGATTTTAAGATATATGTGATTGAACTGAATACGTCCCCTGGTTTTCCAAAAGAAAGCAGATTTAATCTTTCTAAAAGAATTATACAACAGATGGAAGGTAAAAAATGGAATTAGTTTTAGAGTATCATCAGGTTTTTTCACTGTTAATGAAAATAGTTTGTGTTGGGAATGCCATTTCGATACCTTCTTTTTCAAAGGATTCTTTTATAGCGAAATTAAATTCCTGTTGTACATCCATAAATTTTGCATAATCTTTGCTATTTATATAGTAGATGACTTCGAAATTAAGACTAAAATCGCCAAATTCTTTAAAGTGTATTCTATCTACATTAGTAAGTTCATTATCTTCAATAATTTTCCTTACTATATCAGGTATTTTCTTAAGTTTTTTGGAGGATGTATCATATGTTACACCAAAATTAAATTTAATCCTTCTCTTTCTCAATTTCTTAAAATTTCTTACATTTGTAGTTGTTAACACCGAGTTAGCTAATACAAGCTCCTCTCCTTGAAGAAGTTGTACACGCGTAGATTTCATACCAATTTTCTTAACGGTTCCAGAATATTCACCCACAACTATGAAATCACCTATCTCAAATGGTTTATCAAAATAAATGGAGAATGCGCTAAACGCATCGCTAAGAACATTTTGTAATGCAAATGCAATAGCGATACCACCGACTCCAAGGCCAATAACAACACCTGAAAGATCAATTTTGAGTACATATAAAATAATTAAAAAAGCAAATAGGTAAATGATTCCATTGATGATTTTTTTCAGAATAAAAAGAATATGTTCACTCATCTCTTTCTTTGATCTCTTCTCTGCATACCATGCAATGACGACGTTTACAACCCTTGTTACTATGAATGTTGCCAGCAGTATCTCTAATATTGTAAAGACAAATGCTAAAGCTTCGGAATATATATCAAGGATGGTGAGGGCTTCCAATGCAGAATAGGTTCCAATAAGGATAACAAAAAAATAGATCGGCTTTTTGATATTTCTGAGTATTTCGTCATCTAATTTCGTTTTTGTTTTTTCTGCCCATCTTGTAAAATATCGTTCGAAGATATGATAAATAATCCAACCAATGATAATAAATAGTAAGAATATTCCCACCGATGCGATAACCTGTTTAACTAATGGGCTGACATCAATTCCTAATAATGTAAACACATCATCTATAAATTCCAATACATTTGCTCCAAAGCTCATTGAAATCGATAACCTTAAAAAAAAGGTTATACTTTAAGTTTTAGTTTGTTTCGACTTCTTGTGTTATCCCAAAGTAGATAATTAAGGGATGAGTTCTTCTGACAAGAAAGATATATATGAGATTATCTACATATAATTATATGCTTAGATAGTACATGATGGGGGTATTTGGTACCTATCGTCATCCTGTCTAGGCCTATTTACCGCTGATTTTCATGTTTAGTATAAAGTATAAATTTGTATTTCAGTAAAATCCTAAATAAAAGAAGAAGAGATTGTATACTCTTCTTACTTCTTTTTCAAGTATGGAAGCCCGGTTCTCTTGTTGACACCAACTACCATATTATCTGGTTTGTCACATGGTGAACCGCTTTTCGGTGTTCTTTTACTGAAGTAATATATCGTCTGATTTCTTCCACCTTTAAGCTTTACATCTTTCGTATATAATGTCCATCCTTCATGTTTATATACCATAGTATTTCTCCATGTATGACAAAGACAATCTGTTATTTAACGATTTCCATAAGTTTTTTCTTTGAACATAAAATAAACTGATGCCATCAACAGACGACCTAAAAAGAATAAATCAGTACAAATAGATATTATTCACTTAGTTCTTCCTGAAGATCAATCACCATTTCCGTGAGCGCGTCTTCAAAAACATGATGACGATACTCTCTAATCAAACCATTGGTTAAATGTACTCTTACAATATATTCAATGCCATCCTTTATGATTTCAATATTACAAACCATCTCCATAGTTACTCACTGCTTGACAGACAAACCAAATTCTATAGGTCACATTTATATCTTTTGAACAAAGAAACAATCTAGATAGCTGTAGATGTTTATAATGCTCCGCTGTTTTCATCGCCTGATGAAAGGTGTTCCTGTAATCAATAATTAAAACAATAAAAAGAAAAAAGTATCTTATCATCTTGCTTTTTTTCGCTTCCTCTTATTT
>DAOWFO010000008.1 GCA_030637965.1 Thermoplasmata archaeon | reverse complement strand
ATAAGAATTCATACGGACTAATTTTCTTTATTTTTCTAATAATTTTTATTATGAATAAAATCTAATCAATTCCATTTAGGGTAATTTCATTTATTCCATTTCTTTATAAATATCTCGGCCTTTTTTCTTGTTCCAGATCTAGAATTTTTCAATTGATGTCATTCATTATTACGTATTATCACATATCAGAAAATGATAAAGGTTCCCAGTCACAATAATGCTTATTATCTCAAATTGCATCTATAATGATGATTTGATTAATAGATTTCACATACTATTATTATTTAAATCTGTGTTACTACATTCAGAAGAAGAAATCTGCTCCAAAATATCTCATAAAAATAGGTAAAATTTAATAGAGGATGAAATAAGATGAAAATAACATGTTTTGGCGGGGTAGGTGAAATTGGGGGTAATAAGATTTTAGTAGAAAATGATGAAACTAGAATCTTTCTTGATTTTGGACAGCGGATGGATTATGAAAATGATTTTTTTTCTGAATTTTTAAGTCCAAGAACAAACTCTTCAATAAAAGATAGAATAACTATAGGTGTACTTCCAAATATTCCAGGTATTTATAGAAAAGATCTGTTAGTACCTAATGGGGTAGAAAATCTTGACAGTTCAGTTTATAATCGAGTACTTAAAAATGAATCACCCTTTTTATCTTTAAATAGTATAGATACATATGAGGATTATATCAAGCGAGAGGGAAAACCATTTGTCGATGCAATAATCCTATCACATGCCCATCTTGATCATACGGGTGCTATAGGATTTTTACATCAAAATATCCCTCTATATTGCTCTAAAATAACTGAGATACTATTAAGAGCAATTGATGATGTAACAATTTTTAAATCTAAGGCGTTAGACTCAAAAACTAATAATATTGATTTTTACAAAAAGGGCACATTCTCCAATAGTCCCCGTATAATACATAGAGATATTAAAAGAAAATGTATTTCTTTAAAAGATAATGAAAAGGTAAATATTGATAAGTTGTCTATTACACATTTTTTACAGGATCATTCAATTCCTGGTGCATCAAGTTTTGTTGTTAATTGTTCTAATAAAAAGATTCTATATACTGGGGATATACGGTTCCATGGATACAATCCAATGACAATAGAAGAATATGCCAATAAGGTTGGAAATGGTATAGATGTAATGATATGTGAAGGAACCAGGATAGATTCCACAGAGGTACTTCCAGAATCAAAGATAAAAGAAAAGATTGAAGAAAAAATCAATGATACAAAAGGTCTCGTCTTTGTTGATTTCAATTGGAAGGATACTACAAGATATGAAACAATAAAAAAAGCTACTGAGGATTCAGGAAGGACATTCATTATTAATGCAAGACTTGCATATCTTTTAAATAAATTAGAAGAGTATCCATTGGTAGATAGCGTAAAGGTATTTCTTAAAAGAAAGGGATCTTGCCTTTACTCGCCGGGAGATTATACCAGTTCAAAATATGAGTTTGGCTTGTCAGTTGATTGGAAGGGAGATAGAGATAGTACGCACTATGATAATGCTCTTACTGCTTTAGATATTAAAAAACACCCCGAAAGATATGTTATGATGCTTTCCTATTATGATTTAGGGCAAATATTTGACATTGCTGATAAGAATGGAAAAATACCTGACTCTTGGTTTATTAAAGCCCAATGCGCACCATTTTCTGATGAAATGGAGCTGGATGAAGAGAGATTTATGAATTGGTTGAAAATCTTTGGAATTGATTTTAATCTCGGAGAAACTCCAATTCCTGAAGATTGTAAAAAAAAGGATTGCGATAAACTACGTAACAGAATAGAACGTTCTCATGTTTCTGGTCATGCTTCAAGATCAGAACTTAAAGAGTTAATTGGGTTGGTAAAGCCAAAGGTATTAATTCCCATACATACAATTTATCCAAAGTTATTTATGGATATTGTACAGGAAATTGGAATTAAAATTAAAGTTATATTACCTGAGTATGGTAAAACTTATACATTTTAATTGAGTAAGAAGTCAATATTATCCATTCTTAAATCAAATCTATTATGATTAGGTACGGTGATGAAATTAAGATTCTTTCTTTTGGTTTTTTATAAAAATAGATGAAATTTTAGTTTTAATTAAATAATTCTTAAATACTAATCATTGTTATACACTATTTCGGGGAACTATGAGTGGATTATTTGGCGTGGTGAGTAATAAGAATTGCATATCTACACTTTATTATGGAACTGATTATCATAGTCATTTGGGTACAGAATATGGTGGTATTGCATTTATTGATGAAAATAATGGAAGGCCTATTAAAAAAATCCATGATATTGCAAACTCGCAATTTAAATCAAAGTTTTATGAAGGATCGAGTCAAATAAAAAGTAATATGGGTATTGGAGTTATATCAGATAAAGATCCACAACCATTAAGCTTTGAAAGTAAATTTGGACCTTATGCAATTTGTTGTGCTGGTCTGGTAACTAACAAAGAATCATTAGTAAAAAATTTAATAAAAAAAGGTCTCTCTTTTAGTGAAATAGATCATGGGGATATCAATACAACTGAACTTGTTGCACATTTAATAAATCAGGGAGACAATATTCTTGATGGTATTGAAGAACTATATGATAAGATCGATGGATCTATCTCTTTGCTTTTATTGACCAAAGAAGGGATATATGCAGCTCGAGATAAAAACGGAGTTACGCCATTGATTATAGGAGAAAATATGGGCGACCTTGCTGTTGCTAGCGAAACCTGTTCTTTTCCTAATCTGGGTTTTAAAATAAAAAAATATTTTAATCCTGGAGAAGTAGTATTAATTAGTAAAAAAGGTATAGAGAGTAAAAGGAAGGGAAACCTTCTTAAAAAGATATGTGCATTTTTATGGATCTATACGGGATTCCCAACATCATCTTATGAAAATATTAACGTTGAGAAGGTTAGAGAAAATTGTGGCAGATTTTTAGCAAATCGGGATAATGTTGAAGTTGATTTAGTTTCAGGGGTTCCTGATTCAGGAACAGCTCATGCTATTGGATATGCTATTGGATGTGGTAAACCATTCAGAAGAGTTTTACTTAAATATACACCGGGTTATGGAAGAAGTTATACACCATTGTCACAAGATATGAGAGATAGAATTGCTTTAATGAAATTGATAGCAAATAAAGAAATAACTAAAGATAATAGGATAGTCCTATGCGAAGATTCCATCGTAAGAGGTACTCAGCTGAAAAATTTTACAATTACAAAATTAAAAGATGCTGGCGCTAGAGAAATTCATATACGACCAGCATGTCCGCCATTAATGTTTCCATGCATTTATAACTTATCTACAAGAAGTATTGACGAGTTAGTAGCTAGGAAAGCTATAAAGGCTATTGAAGGAAAAAATATCGAAGATGTATCTGAATATTTGAATCCAAAATCTGAGAAATATCATAAAATGATTGAATGGATCACTAAGGATTTAGATGCGACTTCTTTGAAATATCAGTTACTAGATGATATGGTAAAGGCAATTGGATTGCCAAAAGATAGATTATGTCTATATTGTTGGAATGGAAAGGATTAAAATTACAACTTTATAATTCCAATTTCAAAATCTTTATTTCTCTTTAAATCTTGATTAAAGATATCAAAATATTAAAGCACCGATTAAAAAGTTAAACCCAAAGTAAATTAGGATTACCCCAAACAAAATCATTATAGGTCTATACCATTTTAAACCAATGACATCTAGTCCTTTTTTAGCAAAATAGGAAATACTTATGAGCCAAACATAATCCATCCATACGTGACAGATATACATAAATAAAACTCCTAATAAAGCTCCAAATTCAAGAGCAATTAGGATAAGCTGTGTTCCTACTGTGAGCCACCATAGAATGAAATATGGATTAAAACCTGTAAATGCAAGTCCAATGAAAAACAGACGGTGATTCGATCCATTAAGTCGGTTATCTTCTTCCGTTTTATTAGTAATAATTTTTTTTATTTGTATAGCTCCAAACAATATTAGAACGCTTCCTCCACTTATTCCAATTAAAAGTCGTACTATAGGTTCACTTGCAATTGTAATCAAACCAAGTGCAAGAAATATAATTAGAGAGAATTCAACCACCGTGTGAGAAATTGAAAATATTAGACCACTTCTAATACCAGATTTTGTACCATGTGATATCGTAGCGAAAAATAGAGGCCCAGGTGCAAGAGCACCAGAGGCAGTTACTAAAACAACTGTTACAATAAATTCAAATAATTCCATTGTAACATTAAAACAGAGTTTCTTATAAGAATCTTATTTCGATAATTTATTACATAGTTTAAAAGACGATGTTAATATAATTCATTATAATTGTCAGAATGAATTGAATTTGAAGAAGAATAAGATAAAATTATGGAATGAAATATTATTGCCTTTGGGTCCCCATAATTTTGCTCGAGGATTTCAATAAATGCCCATTTAAGGCATTATCTTTTTTCGTAGATAAACAAAAAAACACCACACACACTACCTACACACACACCCCACACCACCTCTATTATGAATAATTAAATAGTACTAAATAAGCTTATTATTGTATATCTATATGTATATTTATTAATCTTTCTATACTAGAGTATAAATCCTATTAATGGCAAGTTATCAATGATAGTTGCATTCTAATAAGTGCACAGCACTGAATTTATAGTAATACTTTTCAACATAAGTTATATACGAACAATAACTATAAAATGTGTTTAGATATTTGGGGAGATAGTCATTGGATTACTCTTTATGGCTGATAATCGGTGGCTCTGGTGCAATTGCTTTTTACATGGCATTGGAGTATTGGAGCAAATGATGTAGCTAATTCAATGGCGACTGCAGTTGGTTCAAAAGCAATTACATTTAAACAAGCTGTCATTATTGCAGGTGTTCTGAATTTTGTAGGTGCTGTTTTTGTTGGCCCACATGTT
>DAOWFO010000033.1 GCA_030637965.1 Thermoplasmata archaeon | reverse complement strand
GATGCTACATCTGCTTCTTTTACTATGGAATATAAAGAACCTTGATTTAATTTGCCAAATTTTTTATAACCCCGTAATATGTTGTATTTCGGGCCTGTAGCCTAGCCTGGATAGGGCGATAGCCTCCTAAGCTATAGATCGCGGGTTCGAATCCCGCCAGGTCCGTATTTTTCCCTTCGAGAAAATGGAACGAATCTTGGCCTTTTTTCGTTGATTCAAAAGGTATGTAGTCAGTTTCACCCATACATGATACTTTCAAATCAAATTTTACTCTTTTTTCATTATCTTCTACTTCCATTTCCTCTAGTTTTTTATCTATTATCTCACCTAGTTTCACAAATATTCCTCCTCACACGCTCTATATAAATAAGTTTGTGAGTCTGAAAAAAGAAAAAATTATTAATCACCCAATGAATTAGATTTCTTAGGGATGCTGAATAAATGAAAAAAATATTAGTAGTTGATGATGAAGAAGATGTCTTATTTTCTGTTAAAAACGGTCTTGAAAATAACAGTGATGAGTACACAATCCAAACCGCAAAGGATGGAAAAAAATGCCTTAACATATTAACTAAGGAAATCCCTGATCTGATTTTACTAGATCTAATGATGCCAAATATGAACGGATGGCAGACTTTAGATACAATAAGAGGGAATCTCAAATGGAGACATATACCTATATTTATTATAACTGCTGTTGAAGATGTTGAATTTAAAAATTCTGCAGAAGAACTGGGGATAACGTATATTGAAAAACCTTTTACAATTGATGAGTTAAAAGGAAAAATAGATAATTTTTTTAATGAACAATAATCAAAGAAAGAAAAAAGAAAGGATTTAGTAAGCAGTTTATCAACCACCATTAGAACGAATAGCCAAAAAATCGAGTTTTTTTGTCCCAAACAACAGGAGAAGGAAACTCTCATTCCGCCAGGTCCGCTATAGATTTCTCCTGCAGGGTTAAAAGATAAATAGCTTCAACATATATTGTGTTTGTGTAGAGGTATTTTATTATGGTGGATATAAAACTAGCATCATCAAAGCCAACATTGTTGTTTGTATATAATGCTGATAGTGGACTTCTTAATACTGCTAAAGATTATGTTCATAAAATTGCATCACCAAAAACCTATGAATGTAATCTTTGTGCTGTTACTTTTGGAAATTTTGGTATGAAAAACGAATGGAAAATATTCGTAGACTCTCTTGAATATTCAGTTGAATTTCTGCATCGTAATGAGTTCACACAGCAATATTCTTTAAAAAATGAGAGATTTCCTGCAGTATTTATCAAACATGGAGAAACAATCACTAAAATTATCTCAAATATTGAAATTAACAAATGTAAGACTCTTGATGATCTTATTGTCCTGGCTAAGAAAAAAATTCCAGTAAAAAAAACAAAATAGTGATGGAAATGAAAGCAATTATTAAACAAATTAAAGGATTATCCTTTGTTGGAAAATCAGATAGCAATCATTGGGTGACAATCGATGGACCAAAAGAGTTCTATGGATCAGAAGCAGCATCAAGACCTAAGGAACTACTTCTTCTATCTCTTGGTAGTTGTACGGGAAGTGATGTTGTAGCGATTCTAAAAAAGAAAAAAATAAAACTTTCAAACTTTGAGCTTCTCCTTAATGCAGAAGTTGCAGAAGAGCACCCTAAAGTATTTACAAAAATTCACATCGAATTTATATTTCAAGGTAATAATCTTGACTCGAAACAACTAGAACGTGCTATTGAACTTTCACAGAAAAAATATTGTCCTATTACTCAGATGTTGAAATCTTCAGTTAAAATTACTACATCATATAAAATCAATTTATAAATATTAATATTCAAATATTTATTTTAATCCCCTACAATTTTTTTCAAAGTATTAATTGCCTCTTCTACATTATCTGACTTTACAATATATGAACCTGATACAAACATATTTGCACCTGCCTTATCAACAAAACTAATTGTTTTGTTAGTAATTCCACCATCAACTTCGATATCAAGCCTAGGTTTTAATATTCTTAAGTCAGAAATTTTTTGAAGCATTTCAGATAAAAAGGGGCTTCCATAAAAACCTGGATTTACCGTCATAATTAATACTTGATCAATATCATTTAAAAATCCAGTTAGCTTTGAAATTGGTGTTTCAGGATTTAATACAAAACCGATTTTTTTCCCATCTGTTTTCACTTGTTCAATCATTTTCTTTGGATTATTACAAGACTCATAATGAACAAGAACTGTATCCACTTTATATCCATATTTTTCTATCCAGTCTTCTGGATCTTGTACCATCAAATGTGCTTCAAACTGGCATTTTGTTTTAGGTAAGAAAAAATCAAAGAAAAGTGAGGTATTTGGAACGAATTTATTGTCCATCACATCAAGTTGAACTAAGTCAACATACTTTTTTACTTTTAACAATCTTTCATTTAGTTCGTTTTGATTTTTTGCAATTATAGCAGGTACAATTTTTTTATTCATAATAACCAACTCAATATAATAACAGGAGCATATACTACTATTCCAATGATAAAGAACAAAGGTTTTCCCTCTTTACCCATAGGGATAGAATGACGAATTACCGAGAAAAATAATCCTCCAATAACTATACCAAGAAGTGAAATGAATATCTCTGCAGAAATATCAGTGTAAATAACGCCAGCAAATAATACACCAAGTAAAGTGGATAGCGATACAATGAAATTAACTTTATTTGATGTATGTTGATTGACGGGTAGGATACTCATTGCTGTAAATATGATTATTGGGATAAATAACAATATTACTTCTTGGAAACCTTGTCTAGAAAAATCTAAAATAATCATACCAAGGATAAAATGGTACATAAATGATACGGCTTGGTTTTTATTATCCAGTCGTTTTTCAAGTACTCCATCTTTTGAATGTTGATAAATATATTTTTCCACGAGATGGATAATTACAAATCCGACGAGAAGGAAAATGAATAAGAATTGATTTTTATTAGTAATTTCAATGCTAAAACTGGGAAAAAGATCTAAGAATAGATAGGTTATAGCAACTCCTGCTGAGAAGGAAATAGCATGTTTATAGTAACGGCCGCATGCTTTGTTTATATTTTCTCCGAAGTATTGAACAAACCCAAGAATTATGGCCAATAAAATCGCAATAGCTATGAACTCCATATAATCTTCCTAATAATATTCATGCATCCCAATGTTTGAAAAGGGTTTTTTTATCAATATTCATGAGAATTATTCCTTGATTTCTACTCCTTTCCAAAAAGCTATATAATTCTTAATTTTGTTCGCTGCAGGATTTGGAGCTGGATAGTACCATGCTGCATCCTTATTTACTTCCCCTTCGATAACTATATCATAATAACTTGCAAGACCTTTCCAAGGGCAAGTTGTATGCGTATCACTATTCTTCAAAAACTCTTTTTTAACTGACTCAGGCGGGAAATAATAATTTCCTTCCACCATTTCGAAGTTATCCGTTTCTGCAATTAATTTATCTTTCCAAATTGCTTTTACCATATCTTAATCCCCATGAGTTAAAATAGATAAAGGTTTATAAGATTTTATTATCTTTTAGAAAAAAGAGATCGTTTAATCTTAAAAAGTATTAAATTAAAAGGAGAAATTACAAAAAATGTTGGAAAAAAATAAATTACAACAATTGACTATTATCTCAACAGAAGAATTGGTAGATAAAATTGAAAATCCAGATGTTAAATTAATAGATGTGCGTCCAATAGAAGCATACAACGGTTGGAGATTAAAAAACGAAATTAGAGGTGGACATATTAAGGGTGCAAGAAGTTTACCATTTAAGTGGTTGAATTATATCGATTGGATAGAAATTGTTCGAGTAAAAGAGATTATGCCCCGTCATTCTTTAATTATCTATGGATATGATAAATTTGAGACAAAAAAAGTTGCCAATCAATTTATTAGAGCAGGTTATGACGATGTAAGGATTTATCATAATTTTATTGACGAATGGAGCGCTAATAATAAATTACCTATTGATAAGTTGAAAAGGTATCGACAATTAGTATCAGCCAATTGGCTAAACAAACTCATTAAGACAGGTATTGCACCTGAATATTATAATAAAAAGTATGTAATATGTCATGTACATTATCAAAAAAGGGATGCATATGAAGAAGGGCATATTCCAGAAGCTATTGATTTAGATACAAATCTTTTAGAATCATCTGAAACATGGAACCGGCGTTCTCCAGAAGAATTGAAAATTGCGCTTGAACAGCTGGGTATTACTTATGACACAACTGTCATATTATATGGAAGATTTTCATACCCTGATAACAATGATCCATTTCCTGGAAGCAGTGCTGGCCATCTGGGTGCTTTCCGTTGTGCTTTTATTATGATGTATGCAGGCGTAAATGATGTTCGAATACTTAATGGTGGATTGCGATCATGGACAGATGCAGGATTTGAAACAACAACAAAAGAATATAATAAACATCCAGTGAAGGATTTTGGTACTCCAATTCCCTCTTATCCTGAACTTGTGGTAGATATTCAAGAAGCAAAAGAAATTTTAAAAACTTCTGATAAGAACCTTGTCAGTGTTCGTAGTTGGAGAGAGTTTATTGGTGAAGTGAGCGGTTACAATTATATAGAAAAAAAAGGTAGAATTCCTGGAGCTGTTTTTGGCAATTGCGGGAGTGATGCATATCACATGGAAAATTATCGAAACCTAGATCATACCACTAGGGAATCTCATGAGATAGAAAAGATCTGGGCCGAAGTAGGAATAACTTCCGATAAGCATAATACTTTTTATTGCGGTACTGGGTGGCGTGGAAGCGAAGCGTTTTTTAATGCATGGCTAATGGGATGGTCACATGTATCTGTGTTTGATGGTGGATGGTTTGAATGGAGTAATGAGGGGAATCCTTATGAAACAAATATACCAAAAAAATTCAAAAAACAGATAATTACGGAGGGAAACCATTTATAATTCATTAATTAAAATAGATAATTATTTGCCAAAAAATGGCGATAAAGAGTTAAAAAAAAAAAATACTAGCAGACCTTACCTCTTCTTCAAAAAAGATATCAAGTGTCTTTTTTTATGATTATAACGGATCAAAACTTTTTGAAGAAATTACAAAACTTTCCGAGTATTATCTTACACGAACAGAGATTGATCTATTAAAAGAAGCTGCTCCCCAAATTAGTGATAAATTAAGAAATGTCGATATTATTGAGTTTGGAAGTGGAGATTGTACTAAGGTTTCTATCTTATTAGATACTATTCCTAAGGAATTTATAGATACTGTATGTTATGTTCCATTTGATGTAAGTATTGATGCAGTTGAAAAATCATCAACTATTCTCTTGAATAAATTCCCAGGTATTAGAATACAAGGTATAATAGCTGATTTCATTTCCCAGCTTGATGTAATTCCAAAAGATACGAAAAAAGTATTTTGCTTTTTAGGCAGCACCATAGGAAATCTCTCAATGGAAAAAGCTATGCAGTTTTTAGTTGATTTGAGTGAAATTATGTGTTCTGGTGATTTATTGCTTTTAGGTTTTGATATGGTAAAAAGCAAGGAGATTCTCGAAAAAGCATATAATGACAGTAAAAATGTAACTGAAAGATTCAATAAGAATATCCTAAATGTAGTAAATAGTCATATCGGTACTGACTTTGTTCCAGATACTTTTGAACATATTGCATTTTATAATGAACGATTTTCAAGAATAGAGATGCATCTAAAAGCTATTAAAAATTTGGAGATTTCCTGTCCTAATTTACCTACAAATATTTATATTAAAAAGGGTGAAACAATTCATACTGAGAACTCTTATAAGTATACAGATGAAAATATAAAAAGTTTATCATCTGGTGCAGGTCTTGATGTTCAAAATATTTTTACAGATGAAAATAAATGGTTTTCTTTGGTTCAATTAATTAAAAATTAGGAGAATTCTAATGATAGATATAGATAAGATACGTTCAGATTTTCCGATACTGAATCAAAAAATAAATGGAGATAATCTGGTGTATCTTGACAATTCTGCTACCTCACATAAACCGCAACAAGTTATTGATAGTATAGTTGAATTTTACACCAATATGAACTGCAATGTCCATAGGAGTGTCCATTACCTTAGTGAACAGGCAAGTAATGCATATGAATCTGTAAGGGAGAAAGTTAAAGATTTTATAAAAGCAAAAAAAACCAAAGAAATAGTATTTACATCTGGTACGACCGAATCTATAAACCTTGTTGCAGATTCTTTTGGTAGAACCTTTATCAAAGAAGGAGATGAGATAATAATTACTGAGATGGAACATCATTCAAATATTGTTCCATGGCAGATGCTTTGTGAAAACAAGGGAGCAAAGCTAAAGGTAATTCCTTTTGATAATAATGGAATACTAATGATTGATAAACTAAAGAATCTTATCACAGATAAAACAAGGCTCATATCTCTTACATACGTTTCAAACGTACTAGGCACAATAAACCCAGTCAAAGATGTTATTAAAATAGCTCATACAAAAGACATACCTGTTTTAATAGACGGTGCTCAAGCAGTACAACATATACCTATAGATGTTCAAGACCTAGATTGTGATTTCTTTGTTTTTTCAGGACACAAAATCTATGCAGAAACAGGCGTAGGTGTATTATATGCAAAAGAAAAATGGCTAAAAGCTATGCCCCCATATAAATATGGAGGAGGTATGATTTCTAAAGTAAGTTTTAAGAAAACAATCTTCGCAGACATACCATTTAAATTTGAAGCGGGAACTAGCAACATTTCAGCAGTAATAAGCCTAGGAAAAGCAATTGAATATGTAAATAACATCGGCATTAAAGAAATCGAAAAGCATGAATGTGAGTTAATGAAATATGCTTTTGACCAACTTAGTGTTCTTAGTGGAGTAACAATTTATGGAATTGCCCCTAAAAGGTGTGCTATCATATCATTCAATCTTGAGAATATTCATCATTATGATGCTGTAATGATATTAGAGAAGATGGGCATTGCTGTACGTAGTGGTACACATTGTGCTGAGCCGGTGATGAGCCATTATG
>DAOWFO010000004.1 GCA_030637965.1 Thermoplasmata archaeon | reverse complement strand
ATTTATGATATTATTATTTGAATGTCCATTACATTCGTACCTGTTGGACCTGTTATTAATAAATCACCTAATTTATTAAAAAATTCATATGAATTGTTACATTCTAGATATTTCTCAATATCTAGGTTTCTTTCATGAGCTCTCATTAATGAAAAACCATCAGCAATAGCTCCTGCGGCCTTACTTTCTCCATCAATTCCATCAGTTGCAAAAGATGAGAATACAATATCCCTTCCACCAAGGCTTTTTATACTTCCTAAAACCATTTCTTGATTCCTACCACCATTTCCATTTCCCTTTATTGTAACTGTTGTTTCCCCCCCAGAAATATAAACACTTTTATCCTTAGTTTTACAAATCTTTTCAATTAAATATCTGCCAACATCTTTAGCTTCGCCTGTCAAAGATGTTGTAGTAATAATGGGTTTATATCCAATCTCCTTTGCTTTAATTTCTGCTGCTTCGCATGCAATCTTATTGTTAACAATAATTAAATTATGAACATTATTAAAAATAGTATCGCCCTTCTTTGGTGTTTCAGGAATTGTACCAGAAATTCCATTTCTTATAACTCTTTTAACATTAGATGGAATTTTTTCCAATAGAGAGTATTTATATAATATATTTTGAGTATCGACATATGTAGTAGAATCAGGATATGTTGGCCCAGAGGCAATAAATTCTAAAGGGTCATTGACAATATCGGAAATAATAAAAGAAACAACCTTACATTTAACATCTCTGACAATCTGACCTCCTTTTACAAATGAAAGATGTTTTCTGACAGTATTTATCTCATTTATATTGGCACCAGATTTTAATAACAATTCTGTTGTTATTCTAAGGTCCTTAAGATTTATTTTTGGTTTACACAACAGTGAAGATCCCCCACCAGATATCAATACAATTAAAAGATCATTTTTTCTACATTCTCTGATAACCTCTAGAATTCTCTCCGTACTTTTTATGCTATTTTGATTAGGTATCGGATGGCCACCAACAAAAGTAGTTATAGAATTGTACTGAACGCATATATCTGGATCATTGGTTACAACAATTCCTTTTTTGATATTTATAGAATCACATACAGCCTGAGTCATTCCCACACTAGCTTTTCCAAATCCCACTAAATACACATTTTTAAAATTAGAAATATCTATTTCTCTATCCTCAAGAATGATATTTCCCACATTAAACCTTGATTTAACTGCTTTGTATGGATCAACTGCATTTAAAGCAGAAGATAGAATGTCAATAACATCCTCTCTAATTTTTTTTAAATCAGGGGTTAAACCATTATCGATAACTTGTTTACAGTTTTTAAACAACATATTCACTTTATAAGAATTAAATTTAATTACCAAATTGCAACTGTTTCATTAGATTCTTTCTCATCTTTCTGTTTCCCGAAAGACCCTTCATCATACGTTTTGTCATATTGTAGTACTTCAATAACTCTTTCACATCCTTATTTTCAAGACCTGATCCACGTGCTATACGTTTTATACGAGAAGCACGTACAATAGTTGGATTATCCATCTCTTCATCTGTCATAGAATCCATAATTATACGGAATCTTTTTAGTTTATTTTGAGTACCATCCATGTCAACATCTTTCAATTTACCAGAAAAACTTCCTGGTAACATTTCAGCAATTTTATTCAATGGACCCATACCTGATAACATATTCATTTGATCATACATATCATGTAAAGTAAATTTACCAGAAATCATTCGTTTAGCAGTTTTCTCTGCATCTTTACCTTTTAGACTTTCTTCAGCTTTTTCGAGCAATGATTTGATATCTCCCATTCCTAATAAACGGGATATGAATCTTGCAGGATCAAAAGTTTCGAAATCACTAGCGTGTTCACCAGTTCCAATAAAGATAATAGGAGCTCCTACTTCAGATGCGGCACTTAGAGCTCCTCCTCCTTTAGCAGTACCATCAAGTTTAGTTAGAATAATACCTGTAATATTTATAGCATCATTGAATGCTTTAGCTTGAGAACCAGCTTGTTGACCAACAGCGGCATCTATAACAAGAAGTTTTTCATTAGGATTTGTTGTTTTAAAAATATCTTTCATTTCTTGGATAAGATCTTCTTCTAGTTTATGTCTTCCAGATGTATCAACAATTATTACGTCACTACTACTTTTAAATTTATTAAGACCTTCTTTAACAATCTTCACCGCATTTTTTTCATTCTTATCTCCATAAAAAGGGACTTCTGCCTGTTCTGCTATCTGTTTTAATTGTTCATATGCCGCAGGTCTATGTACATCCCCAACAATAAGTGCAGGTCTTAATCCTTTCTTCTTAAAATAAGTTGCCAACTTTCCGCAACTAGTTGTCTTTCCTTGACCGTATAATCCGGTCATCATAATTATTTGTTTTTTAATTGGTAACTCTCTTGAATCACCAAGTATGTTGACCAATTCATCGTATACAATATGAATTACGTGTTCTCTATTACTCATCCCTGCTGGGGGTTTCTCTTGTAGAGCACGTTTTTCAATTTTTCTAGTAAGTTCCAAAACAAGTTTGACATTAACATCTGATTGTAAAAGAGCTCGTTGTATATCCCTTACAACCTCTTTAATAATTTTAGAATCTATATGAACTGCATTGGCTATTTTTTTTAACGTTCCTTTTAGAGAATCGCTTAAATCATCTAGTACCATTTTATCCTTGAACCAGGAAATATAAAAAGAGACATTAAAAGTTATCGCTGAGCGATATTTTCATATTTTTATATTTTATATCACTTACAATAATCCAATTAATTTAATTATAAGGAAGATAATATTGCAATTTATCGACGAAATTATGAAATTTACAAAAAGTATTTAGACATGAATGATATTCATTGAAAAAAGTGGGGTAAATGTTTTTTCCATATCAGGGGGATAAATGAAAAATTACGATGAGAATACAATTAATAAACTGGAATTAACAGCCGTTAAGATTAGAAAACATATTGTTGAGATGCTATATGGAGCAGAATCAGGACATCCTGGAGGTTCTTTATCTGCTGTAGATGCAATAGTTGCATTATATTTTGCCCACATGAATCATAATCCTAAAAAACCGAATGATCAAAATAGAGATCGCTTTATTCTAAGTAAAGGTCATGCTGCACCTGCTCTCTATGGATCTCTAGCAGAATCAGGATATTTTTCTGTCAATGAATTAAAAAATCTGAGGAATATTAACTGTTTATTACAGGGCCATCCTGTTTGCTTATATACCCCTGGAATTGAGGCATCGACAGGTTCCCTTGGTCATGGTCTTTCTTTTGCAAATGGTGTTGCTCTGGCCGGCAGGTTAGATAAAAAAGAGTATAAAGTTTATGTTATGATGGGTGATGGTGAAACAGATGAAGGACAGATTTGGGAAGCTGCAGCATCTGCATCTCACTACAAACTTGATAATATAACTGCCTTTATTGACAGAAATTTTTTGCAGATTGATGGCAACACAGAAGAAGTGATGCGTTTAGAATCTATTAGAGATAGATGGAATTCCTTTGGATGGAATGTTATAGAAATAAATGGACATGATATGGTACAGATACTTGATGCATTATATGAGGCAGATAACCACAAAAAAACACCTTCTATTATAATACTTGATACAATAAAAGGAAAAGGAGTTTCCTTTATGGAAAACAATATTGACTTTCATGGTGTACCACCGAATGAGATGGAGTATAATTTGGCAATGGAAGAGCTTGATACATTACAGAAAAAACTGGAGGCATCAAATTGAGCAAAAAAATAATGAAAAATCCTAGAAATTCATATGGTGAAAAACTAATAGAACTTGGTAAAAAACATTCAAATCTTGTAGTATTAGATGCAGATCTTTCAAAATCTACTAAAACTATAATGTTTGCAAAAAAATATCCTGAGAGATTTTTTGAAATGGGTATTGCAGAAGCAAATATGATATCAACAGCTGCAGGACTTGCATCCTGTGGTAAAATAGTTTTCGCAAGTACATTTGCTGTGTTTGCAACAGGTAGGGTCTATGATCAAATACGTATGGATGTTGCCTATTCACAGGCAAATGTGAAAATTTTTGCTACACATGGAGGCATAAGTGTAGGAAAAGATGGAGCCAGCCATCAAATGATAGAGGATATTGCACTTATGAGAGTGTTACCAAACATGACTGTTCTTGCACCAAGTGATGCCACTCAAACAGCAAAAATAGTTGAGCTAATGGCCGAAAATTATGGTCCGATGTATGCAAGAGTTGGACGGGCAAATGTTCCAATTATATACGAAAAAGAATATATGGAAAGCATTGAACTTGGGAAGGGAATAATTGTTGAAGATGGTGCAGATATTACAATAATCTCCTGTGGAACAATGGTTGATCCCGTAATTGATGCACAAAAAAGACTAAAAAAACAAGGTATACAAGCCCGAATTATAGACATGCACACTATAAAACCATTAGATAAAAATCTTGTAATTAAATGTGCAAAAGAAACAGGTGCTATTATTACCGCAGAAGAGCATTCAATTATTGGGGGACTCGGAAGTGCAGTAGCAGAAACACTTGCTGAAGAAAATTTTTCAGTTAAATTTAGAAGAATGGGAATAAAAGATGTATTCTGTGAGAGTGGTGATCCTAAAGATCTTCTTGAGAAATATGGATTAAATGAAAAACACATTATCAAAAATACAAAAGAATTAGTGTAGTTATAAATTAGAAAAAAAGGTTATAAGATATGAATACAGATATATTTTTTATTTGTTAACTTTTTATTAACGTAAAATTGTTATAGTTAAAACATCCTTATCATCTAAGTTGTGATAAAGTCCCACTTTCTGACCGGGATATTTAGCAGATTTTCCCCAGACGTGTGCATATCTAAATTTCCTCTTAAAATCTTTATGAAGTTTTCTGCAAACATCTTCTATAGTTTGCCCTCTCTTCAAAATCAAAGGTTCAGTGAAATCCGGTTTTTTTCCAACGGGTTTCATAAAGATACGGATTATATCTAATTCAACGAAAATTGATCTTTTAAGCTCATCAAGTCCTATGTTTTTTCTTGCTGATATCGATATTACTTTCCAACCTTTATTTTTTATTTCATTAATTCTCTTCTGCAACTCATTTTTTTTCAGTAAGTCATTTTTATTGATTATAATTAATGCCGAAACATATATTCTATTTTCAATAAAAACGTCTATTAGTTGATCTTGTGTTATGTCTTCCCTTATTATTATATCTGCGTTTGTTACATATTCTGACGAAATTGATTTAATTGTCTTCCAACTTAAATGTGTAAGTGTTATTGTAGAGTTGACTGTAATACCACCCTGTCCTGTTTTTTTTATTATTACTTCAGGCTTTTTTTGGTTTAATCTAAGCCCCGCTTTATATAATTCTTCTGTTATATGCTTAAGATGATTTTTATGTTGGGCATCTACCATTATAAGTATAAGATCAACATTTCTTATTGCTGAAAGTATTTCCCTACCACGCCCTTTCCCCTTATGTGCACTAGTTATTAGACCTGGAAGATCCAATACTTGAATATTTGCTCCTTTATATTTCATCATACCAGGAATGACATCCAGGGTGGTGAAATCATATGTGCCTACTCTACTATCAGCATCTGTCAATTGGTTTAATAGGGTACTTTTTCCAATGCTAGGAAATCCAATAAGCCCTATGGTTGCATCCCCTGATTTTTTAATAGCAAAGCCTTTTCCTTTGGTGCCAGTACTTTTTCTTTTTTCTGATTCTTCTCTTAGCTTTGCAATTTTTGCTTTTAGTTTTCCGATATGGTGTTCTGTAGCCTTATTTTTCTGAGTATTGAAGATCTCCTCTTCGATGTCCTTAATCTGATTATCAATTGATGAAATATCCATATTATTTAAAATCGATATGTTGGAGGGTTTAATAAAAATAGCCCTTAATTTGTATTGTGTTTAATTCAAATAATTTTATTTTCTTTTATCACATATTTATTTTAGAAAACTTTTTTCATTTGAAAGAAAGATAGAGATTTTAATAATCTATATGGCCCCAGTATTTGACGTAACAGTGGGAATAGGTTTGGATGGTTTTCAACTAATCTGATAAATTGGAGAA
Organism: Thermoplasmata archaeon; assembly: GCA_030637965.1. Lineage (GTDB taxonomy): Archaea > Thermoplasmatota > E2 > DHVEG-1 > DHVEG-1 > DAOWHD01. The sequence goes on along the minus strand of DAOWFO010000004.1, from coordinate 947 downwards.
ATCAAATGTATTCTAATATAGTATAAAATGCTCTTGGTAATGCGTTTGTTCAACATTATCTGCATTATCTACAGCATACCAACGCAACTCGGCAATACCTGAGATTACTCCATACATTCCAAATGTCATCTCTACTGTATCACCAGGTAAATCTTCAGAACCCATTAATATGCCCTCTTGCCATATTTCATAATGGATATGATTAACTCCTGAGCTGGGTTCTGGATCTGTCGCTTCAAGCAAAATAGATGTAAATGATGCAATAGTATAACCTTCCTCCCATTGTGGCTCACCTATTGTTTTTTCTGTCACCGGTGGGGTTGTATCTTCTTCCTCTATCCATGTTACTGTTACTGAATCTTCCCCTATATTATCAGCAGCATCAATTGCATATGTAGTAATTTTTATCCAGTCATCGGGTTCGATATAATTTTCAAGATTAATAGGACCTAACTCATATTCAAAGTAATTTTTAGGTGGATCAATTATATATTCCTCTCCATCATATGAACCTCCATCCCAATCCAGTTGATAATCTAATTTAGCGACACCAGATCCATAATCAGATGCTTCACCTAAAACGGTTACAGTGGCGCCCAGAACATGACCTATCTCATGAGGCCATGTTATTTCATTATACGGTTCTTCCGTATCTCCTTCAGGACAACATTCACAAGGACATTCAATACCGCTAGATTTTACAATATCATCAATATCATCCTGATCAGGTTTACCATCTGTCTGTGCCATTATATTACCTTCTTCGCCTGGTTTTGGATATGTTAAACGCTCAGTGTACCATCCTCCCTTTTCAGGGTCATATGATACAGTACTTGACTCTACATATTGATCTTGCAGACCCATAAGATGACCCGCTTCATGTGCATATACACCTGGTGGATTATCAGCCTCAAATTGTCCAATTCCCTCCGTTCCATCATTTGGTT
>DAOWFO010000068.1 GCA_030637965.1 Thermoplasmata archaeon | reverse complement strand
TTTGATGGAGGTCAAAAATTGTATAAATTCTTGTTTTTTTATTAAATAACTAATTGACATGAAAAATTTGAATATTTCAATATCATGTAAGTTAAAAACTCCATAAAATATAGTCGATTGACGTATTATAATACATTGTATTAATAAATGAATATCTTTATGTTTTATTATTGCGGAGTTTGGTTTAGAGTAAATTTTTAGGATTAGTTTTTTTCAATTTTTATCTATTTAATACCTTCTCCTGCTTTCATTCTTTCAAATTCATATAAGAGGTTATAACTCTTTATTGAGATATCAGTTAACCTTTTTTTGGTTGATCAATTAAATATTATACATTCACATTAATGTAATCCAAAAATATTTCCTTTACTATCAATATTAATTTTTTCAGATGTTGGCTTTGGTGGTAAGCCAGGCATTGTAGTAATCTTACCAGTCATAGGAACCAAAAATCCTGCACCTGCTGAAAATTTTATCTTTCTTACGGTTATCTTAAAACCTTTGGGTCTGCCAAGAATTCCTGAATCATCTGAAAGTGAATATTGTGTTTTTGCCACACAAATAGGTAAATTGTCAAGACCTTGTCTTTTGCAGAGTTCAATATCCCTTTCTGCTTCAACTGAATATACAACTCGCTCTGCGCCGTAAATTTTCTTTGCAATGGTGTCTATCTTTTCTTTAATAGATATGTTATTATCATACAAATAATGAAAGTTTGATTTTTCGTTATGAATTAAATTTATCAGTTTCCCAGCTAATTCAATACCACCTTCTCCGCCCTGCTCCCAAACATCTAAAACTGCTACAGGAATGGCCTTTGATTTACAGTAATTTTCCACAATCTCAATTTCCTCGTCTTTATCCTCTTCATAATGATTTATACCAACTATCACTGGAACGCCAAAAAATGATATGTTTTCAAGATGCTTCTCAAGATTAGAAAGGCCTGTTTTAACGGCTTCAAGATCGCTTCCGTATCCATTTCGTTTGAGGGCTTTTAAACTTACAACCATTACTGCCACATCTGGTTTCAATTCACCTACTCTACATACAATATCAAAGAATTTTTCAGCACCAAGTTCTGAGCCAAAACCTGCTTCTATGACAAAATAATCGGCAAGTTTTAAACCCATATTAATAGCAATGAGGCTGCTTGTTCCATGTGCAATATTTGCAAAAGGTCCGCCATGAACCAGTGCAGGAACACATTCAATTGTTTGAACAAGATTAGGTTTTATCGCATCTTTTAAAAGAACTGCCATTGCACCTACAGCATTTAGATCTTTTGCAGTAATTGGTTTATTATCATATGTGTAGGCTACAATGATTTTGCTGAGTCTTTCTTTTAAATCATTTAAATTTTTTGAAAGGCATAAGATTGCCATAATTTCGGAAGCTGGTGTAATAGCAAATGAATCACCATGAGGGACACCATCTTTGGGACCGCCCAATCCAACGACTACGTTTCTTAATGAACGATCACTAATATCAAGTACGCGAGGCCAAACGATATACCTCTGATCAATATGAAAAGTATCTCCGTGATGTATATGGTTATCAAGAAGACTTGCAAGTAGGTTATGGGCACTTGTTATTGCATGCATGTCGCCAGTAAAATGAAGGTTGATGTCTTCCATTGGAAGTACTTGAGAATAACCTCCACCCGTTGCACCTCCTTTCATTCCCATTATGGGACCAAGGGAAGGTTCTCTTATACTAAGCATGGTTTTCTTCCCAAGTTTTGCAAGGGCTTGAGCAAGACCAATTGTAACCGTAGTTTTTCCTTCTCCCTCCGGAGTAGGATTTATTGTTGTTACAAGAATTAACTTTCCTTTTTTATTGTCTTTAATTCTTTTAAAAATTTCTAGGGATATCTTTGCCTTATAATCTCCACATGGAATAATTTCGTCTTTTTGTATGCCAATTTTTTCAGCAATATTAAAAATATTCTGAATATTTGCTGACCTTGCAATCTCAATATCTGATTTCATATTCTCAGATGAATGTAACCAATAGGTATTATAAGTTTACTATCTGATAAAATATTTCATGATTATATTGGCTATATTTTACTATTTACTATCTCAATTATTTTATCGGTTTTATTTATAACATTCTTTTCTAACTTATCTATTTCTAAAGATATTTTATCTATAAATTTTTTATCTTCTATTGAGGACAGATTAATTTTTACATTAAGGATTGCCGATTGAACACATACCTTCCCCATAAGAGCGGAAACTGCTGCATCAGTTATTGAATTTTTATTTCCTTTTTTAGCAACAATCAATGTAATATCAAGTATTTTTTCACCAGTTTTTGCTGTTTCAAGGGGGACCTTTGTTGCAGTTTTATAGCCTCTTTGAATTGCAATATTTCTCATTGTTTTTTCTTCTTCATTTTCCTTTGGCATTTTAAATGCCTTAATGACGTCATTAAATGCTTCAGTATCTCTATCGATAAGCTTTGTAAGTGTCCTTCTTAATTTTTCACTTTTTTCGAGGGCAATTTTAAGTTCATCTTTAACATTATTGTATTTATTTTTTCCAATAGTAAGATTACATACCATGGAATCTAATGCTGAACCAAGGGCTCCTGTTAGTGCTGCAACACTTCCCCCACCTGGTGCAGGTGAAGATGACGCAAGTTCGGAAAGAAATTCTTTTACGTTTAAAGATACTAGTGGTCCAGTTTCTTCAACCATATATTCAATAACTTTTTCTTCGGGGATAAATTGATAGAGATCAGACAAACCTAATTCATCTATGGCTATTGAGGCAAGTTTATCTTCATCTAAAATGTTCAATTCTTTCTTTTTTGAATAGAATTTTCCTGCTAATACTAATGATTCCTTAGGCAATAAACCTACAATCTCACTACCTGTTACCTTAATCCCAAATTTTTTCGCTTCTTTTTTCACCTCTTCAAAAACATGATGGATATTAACTTTCCTATAATTTAGAAGATTCATAGAAACCTGAGCGATGTTTTCATCATACATCATTCCACCTGCTTGGACACCTTTAAATTTCCCTAAAATTCTCTCAGGTTTACCGTCATTTCCAATTATCTTCCTTCCTTTTTGATCTTTTTTTATTTTTCCACTTGTGCGAATATTTCCAGAAATCTCTGATGCAATTTTTTTGTTATTTGTATTTAGATTAATGTTATAAGCTAAAAGAATGTCTCTACAGCCGGTGGCTGTTGCTCCACTTTTTGGAACAAATTCCGCTTTTCCAAAATCTGGTATAAAAAAGGGATATTTGAATTTTTCTTCAAGTGATTCATATTCTCCTTTTCTAATATTAGGGAGTTTCTCCCTTTCTGGTTTAGTTGCAGATTTTGCGTATAAAAATATCGGGACTCCAAGTTCTTTTGCCATTCTTTCTCCAAATTTTTTTGAGAGATCGATACAATCATCATCTGTTACATCTCTAATTGGAATAAATGGCATTACATCCAATGCCCCCATTCTAGCATGTTCGCCTTTATGTTTTGTCATATCGATTAAGGTTAAACCGACCTTGGCGGACATGAGGGCAGCCTCGAGGACTGCATTAGGTTCTCCAACAAAAGTATAAACTGTTCTATTAAAATCCGAGCCAGGATCTACATTTAGTAATTTTACACCGTCAACGGCTTTTATTGCACCAGATATTGCATTGATTATTTTTTTGTCTCTTCCTTCACTAAAGTTAGGTACACATTCAACAATTTTTGTCATTAAACATCACCGCAAACCCTTAATCTAGGTTTCTCTTTTAACTATTTGGTAAAAAGTATGGAAACTGTGGACCTCATCATTAAAAATGCTAATGAACTCATCACATTAGAAGGACCAAATTCTCCTAGAATAGACAAGCAAATGAACGATTTAGCAATTATTCGGAATGGTTCAGTTGCAATAAAAGATGACAAGATTGTTGAAACAGGTAAAAATATGAAATATAAGGCTGAAAAAACAATAGATGCATCTGGAAAAATTGTGATGCCTGGTTTTGTTGATCCTCATACTCATCTGGTTTTTTCAGGTTCTAGAGAATTCGAGCTAGATATGAAACTAAGAGGCATCTCTTATTTAGATATTTTAAAGAAAGGTGGAGGAATTTTTTATACTGTGAATAAAACTCGAGAAGCTACTAGTGAAGAATTAATTAAACAAAGCAAATCCCGTCTTAATAATATGCTTGCTTATGGAACGACAACTTGCGAAGCTAAAAGCGGATATGGACTTGACACAAAAACAGAGTTAAAGATTTTGAATGTACAAAAGAAATTAAATGCAACTCATCATATGGATATTATTTCAACTTTTTTAGGAGCACATGCTGTACCTAATGAATGTAGTACTGATGAATATGTTGATACTATTGTTGATGAGATGCTTCCCCAAATAAATAAACTTGCAAAATTTTGCGATGTTTTCTGTGAAAAAGGAGTTTTTACAGTTGAGCAATCTAAAAGAATTCTAGAAGCAGGAAAGGAAAACAGTCTTATACCAAAACTCCATGCTGATGAGATTGTTGACACAGGGGGGGCATTACTTGCTGCAGAAGTATCATCTGTTAGTGCAGATCATCTATTAATGTCCTCAAAAAAAGGTTTACAAATGATGGCAGATAAAGGGGTTATAGGTGTATTGTTACCTGGAACTTCCTTTTCCCTTATGATGAATAAATATGCGGATGCAAGAAAGATGATTGAAATTGGTGTGCCTATTGCTCTTGCTACTGACCTTAATCCAAATTGCTGGACAGAAAACATGCAATTTATTATACAGCTTGCATGTTTTAATATGAAAATGACACCAGCAGAAGCAATTACTGCAGCAACATACAATGCTGCGTGCGCAATTAGATTAAATGAAAATATCGGTAGTATCGAAAAAGGAAAACAGGCAGATTTAATAATATTAAATTGTCCAAACTATATGGCAGTTCCATATCATTTTGGAATTAATCTAATTAAAACAGTAATAAAAAATGGGAAGATTGTCTCGCTCTAAGTAAAAGTTTATAATACTTTATTTCTTTTTTTCTTGAAGTTTTTTATATTTTTCTATCATTTGAGCTGCTAATGGATATACTTTTCCTGGATCTTTTTTATATTCAGGATATTTATCATTAAAATTTTCAATTAATGTCCTAATATTATGGCTATTGTTTTTTTCAATAAATAATTTTAACCTAGTATCTAATGTTCTCTCCCACATTTCTTCTTTGTGCGTCGCCATGATTTGGCAAGCTACATGATAAATCTCATTTATATCAGTTTCATAATGGGAATTTTTGTTAATAAATTCTTCAACAATTTTTTTAACATTTTTCTCATTTTTTTCAATTATAAAGTCGTCTAATCTAATTGTCATTTCTCTGTCAAAATTAGTTCTTTGGTAATGTTCATGAATCTCTGCTGAAACAAATATTATTTCAATTAAAGAGATTATTACAAGAATTGATGTTATTATAATCACAAATAAATTACCATAAAAAATTGCATGTATAATCAAAATAAATTCAAGGGCAAGAATGAAAAAAGGGGGAATAAATGACATCTTCTCTGTTTTAGGTGATTCATTATATTCATTAATGAAATTTCTTAATCTCTTGGATCTTGGCATCTTTTCTCGATATGATATAAGTATATTTTAACTCTTGCGATTAAATCAGATCTTGTTTTAATAAAAAAATTTGAATTGTGGAAGCATGATAACATTTAATTTCAACATCTATGAAAAAATTATTTTTTAATTTTAATTTTTGTTTATTTGGCCTCCTTTTCCCAATTTTTCCTAGTAATGGCCTATCATGTTAATATGTGAAGTAATGTAGCTTAAATAGAATAATAAAACTTACTTTATTTTTTCTAATTTAACCACATCATGAGCTATTTAATCCATGTAATGAATGGGATTATCTAATTTTAATTTACATTAATCAGAGACTATAGTAGTATTCTCCATCTTGTCTCTGCATTCTGTCCATATATGAATCCGGTTTATTTACTCGAGGTCTGTGAGTTTCTTCATCTCTGCGAAATGTGATGTTCACATCTCTTAGGAAACGATTCATACCTTCATGTAAACTAAATGGTCCGCAACCTCTACCATTTTTACCTGATTTACCATCAAAAACAATCAAAGCATCGCTTATCATATCTATGAAATATACGTCATGATCTACAATCATTGCAGATTTTCCTGATTTTTCTATTACCCTTCTAACAGTTCTAGAGGTAATCATCCTTTGTTCACTGTCAAGGTATGCAGAAGGTTCGTCGATTAAATAGATATCTGCATCCTGGACAAGTGAATTAGCAATTGCAACTCTTTGAAGCTCACCACCAGATAGTGTATCCATCTGCTTATCAAAGAGATATTTCAAATTCAAAGGTTCAAGGATTTCTGTTTTATAGAATGATGAAGTAAACAACTGTTGTGATTTTCGCTCAAGAAACTCTCTAATAGTTCCACTGAAATCCGGCGATATATATTGTGGTTTGTAGCTTACTTTTATATCGTATTCAATTTTTCCTCTTGTTGGTTCAATAACGCCAGCTAGCATCTTTACAAAAGTTGTTTTTCCAATAGCATTGGGGCCAACAACTCCAATTATCTCTCCTTGTCTAATAATGCCTGTTTCGATTTTTAAATCAAAGTCATTAAACGTCTTTATCAAATTATTATATGTGACTAATATTCGCATTTCCTGTCTTTTCTTTGGAGGGTGTGTAAAAAACTCTATCTTTTCACCAAATCTTATATTTTCCTCCTTGAGATATCCCGAAAGATATGTATTTATTGCATGTCGTACACCACGTGGGTGAGTTATAACACCATATGCTCCCTCTTCACCATAAACAAGATGTACATTATCACATAGAAAATCTAAAACTGCTAGATCGTGTTCTATAACTATAACCTTTTTTTCCTCAGATAATTCTTTAATTATTTGTGCAACTTTTAATCGCTGAAAAATATCAAGATAAGATGAAGGTTCATCAAAGAAATAAATGTCAACATCTTTAAGTAGTGCTGCTGCTATTGATGCAAGTTGTAGTTCCCCACCAGAGATAGTTCCTTTTCCAATATCTTTATTGAGTATATTGTCAAGTTTTAATTTTTCAACAATATTATCAAATTTTCCAGAAGTGTCTAAGTTCTTAAGAATGTCTTTGATTTTTCCTTTCATTATTTTTGGAAGTTTATCAACATATTGAGGCTTCACAATACTTTTTATTTCGCCTTTTGCAAGGGCGGAAAAATGTTCATGAAGTTCTGTTCCTGAGTAATATTCAAAAACATCATCATATGAAGGTTTATTTTCATAATTTCCCAGATTTGGTATTATATCACCTGATAAAATCTTAATTGCTGTAGTTTTCCCTATCCCATTTGGTCCAAGTATACCTATACAGCTTCCTTTTCTTGGGATGGGTAATTTAAATAAGCGAAAACCATTTTTATCAAATTGATGTATAAGGTCGGTCTCAAGTTCTTCTGCAAGACCAATGATTTTTATTGCATCAAATGGGCATTTATGAATGCATATTCCACATCCAACACAAAGCTCCTCTGAAATGATAGGCTTTCCATTTTCTCCTTTGATAACGGTTTCATCTCCAGCTCTAACTCTGGGGCAGAATTTTATACATTCCATTGAGCAATTTTTTGGTTTGCATCTGTCTCTCATAAGTACTGCTATTCTCATAGTTACGACATTGGGTAGAAAGGAGATCAATAAAAGGTTTTTTATTTGAATTGATGATGTAGAGCTGGGCGTATAAAGGTCCTAGGATAAAAAATATAATATTTATAGAAATTTTAATCCCAAAAAAATAAGGAGGAATAAGATGGTAAAAATAACAATAGATGAAGAGAGTATTGAGGCTATACTTAAATATGCTAAAACACATAGAAACGAAATTAGAGAGATATTGAAGATAATTGGTGAAGAAGCACTTTCAGTTTTAACAGAAAAAGAAGTCCTGAAAGAGGGAGCAAAACTCTATCGAGAAATACAGAGAGAGATTAATTATACATATCGTAAAGATTAGGTATGACTCTGCTTGATAAAAGAATTTTAATTCTTACTTTATCCTATGAATAAAGTTTTTTCATATGACCTTTTAGAATTATTAGCAATATCATATGCTATGATCCAATAGGTTAATGTTTCTCCTGATTCAAATTCTCCTAACTCATAACCATAGATGGGTCCATTTGAAATGTTGTATGATGGATCTTCTTCGTGTCTATTTTGAAGAGGGTGGTCTCCATATCGATACATATCATGAGCGAATATTTCGGTTCCGTTATCAATGAATAAAACAACTTTTTTAACAAGGAATGGACTACTGCTAGCTACGTTTGCATATACTATTACATTGTCTGTGTTTAAAGGGTTTTCAGGACTATGGTAAAATTCAATAATTTCTGGACTATATTCCACTCCACTTTCATTTATAACAATTGTAATGTTATCTATCGATATTTTTCCTGCCTTATCAAACGATCTTACATAGATGGTATAGTAGCCAGGATTTTGACTATTAACATCCCATTCAATAGACCAGGTTTCTGTGCCACTTGCTTCCTTAAAGTTATTATCATCTAGGGCAACTTCAACTCTATCAATACCAAGATTGTCCCAGCTTTTTCCTGATATAATTATTTTCCCTCCTTCAAAAATACTCCAATCACTCGGATGTTTTATCTCTGTTGCTGGTGGAGTTTGATCTATTATTGATATAGTTATATTGTCTTGAACATTTAAGCATTCTGCAGTTATTATGTATTCCCCAGGCATAACATCAGATGTATCCCAAAAATAAACCCAATTATTTTCCGTTGTTGACGTTTCTATGGATTCATTATTGATACATAGGATTACATCGTCAGTTGCTATACCAGATATTGTTATTATATTACCAGCGTTAAAGATAGGGTGATCAAATATATTTGTATCTGGAGTAACAATTTGTACTTGTTCAATATCAGCAGAAGTTTCAACTTGAATTGAAAAATTTAAAACAACATTAGTCCGATAAGCATTATTTCTAAACAATATGTACCAATTGGTTTCACTTGTATTGAATGTTAGATTTGCTTTCTCATCATCTAT
>DAOWFO010000037.1 GCA_030637965.1 Thermoplasmata archaeon | reverse complement strand
ATTATGGACCAAAAACGTATGAAAACAGGGTTATATAGACATCCTTGGGATGATATTCAATATATGATGCCTGAAAAACCTGGAAAGGTGAAATAAATCTAAATGATAGGGAGCGAGATAAATGAGTAATGAGGTCGGAAAGATAATTTATACAAAGGTTGATGAAGCACCAGCTTTAGCAACTTACTCTTTTCTTCCCATAGTTAAAGCATTTACTGAAGCAGCAGGAGTTAATGTTGAAACAAGAGATATATCCCTTGCAGGAAGAATTATTGCAAACTTTCCAGAGAAATTAACTGAAAGTCAAAGACAAACAAATGATTTGGTAGAACTTGGAGAACTTGTTAAAAAACCGGAGGGAAATGTAATCAAACTACCATGTATAAGTGCATCAATTCCACAGTTAAAAGCAGCAATAAAAGAACTGCAAGAACATGGCTATAATATACCTGACTATCCTGAGGGACCAAAAAACGAAGAGGAAAAAAAGATAAAAGCTAGATTTGATAAAATTAAGGGAAGCGCGGTAAACCCTGTTCTAAGAGAGGGTAATTCAGATCGTAGAGTTCCAGGACCTGTTAAAAGTTATGCAAAAGAAAATCCACATCCTATGGGTGAATGGACAAAGGACTCAAAATCACATGTAGTACATATGAGCAGTGGAGATTTATGCTCTAATGAAAAATCTACTACAATTACTAAAGAAACAGCTGGAGATGCCAAAATTGAGTTTGTTGACAATGACGATAATACCAATGTTCTTAAAGAAAAATTACGACTAATAGATGGTGAAATAATTGATGCAACAGTCATGAATAAGATGGCATTACGAGCATTTCTTGAAGAGCAAGTAAAGGATGCAAAATTAAAAGGAGTATTGTTTTCAGTTCACCTGAAAGCTACAATGATGAAGGTATCAGACCCTATCATTTTTGGTCATGTAGTTTCAGTCTTTTTCAAGGATGTTTTTGAAAAACATACAGCTGTTTTTAAAGAAATAGGTGTAAGTCCCAACAATGGATTGGGTGATCTCTATGCAAAAATCAAGAATTTATCAGATAATAAAAGAAAAGAAATCGAAGATGACATTCAAGCTTGTTACGAGAAAGGACCTAAACTAGCCATGGTAAATTCTGACAAAGGCATTACAAATCTACATGTACCTAGTGATACAATAATTGATGCATCAATGCCAGCAGCAATACGCAACTCCGGTCGTATGTGGGATCCAGATGGTAAGCTTCATGATACAAAATTTGTAATCCCTGACAGCAGTTATGCTGGTGTATATCGGGAAGTAATTGAATTTTGTAAAAAAAATGGCGCATTTGATCCAAGAACAATGGGAACTGTTCAAAATGTTGGTCTTATGGCGCAAAAAGCAGAGGAATATGGTTCTCATGACAAGACTTTTCTTATACCTAGCAATGGGATAGTAAATGTTATTTCAACTTCAGGAAAGATACTATTAAAACAAAATGTTGAAGAAGGTGACATATGGCGTATGTGTCAGGTAAAAGACCTTCCCATTCAGGACTGGGTTAAACTAGCTATGAATAGGGCAAGAGAAACAGGTTTCCCTGCAGTTTTTTGGCTGGATAAAAATAGAGCACATGATAAACAACTTATACAAAAAGTTAATCGGTATATGAAAGATCATGACACAAATAACTTGGAAATACATATTATGTCACCGGTGGAGGCTACAAAATTTTCAATAAAACGAATGAAAGAAGGTCAGGATACAATTTCAGTAACCGGTAATGTACTTCGTGACTATCTAACAGACTTATTTCCAATTCTTGAAGTAGGTACAAGTGCTAAAATGTATTCTATTGTTCCTCTTATGAATGGGGGTGGATTATATGAAACAGGAGCAGGCGGTTCAGCTCCTAAGCATGTACAACAGTTTATGGAAGAAGGTCATCTAAGATGGGACTCACTTGGTGAATTTCTAGCACTTGCAGTATCTTTGGAACATTTAAGTAAGACTACAAACAATCCTAATGCAAAAATATTAGCTGAGACACTTGATCAAGCAACTGCTAAATTTTTATTAAATAATAAGTCCCCCTCTCGCAAGGTCAATGAAATTGATAATAGAGGGAGTCACTATTATTTAACGCTTTACTGGACACAATCATTGGCTGAGCAAATTAAAGATACCAAACTTAAATCTCGTTTCGCTTGTCTTGCAAAGGAACTTGCAGAAAATGAAGAGAAAATCAACAATGAATTGCTCACAGCTCAAGGAAAACCAGTTGATTTAGGTGGTTATTACAAACCAAATATTGACCTAGCATTAAATGCAATGCGTCCTTGTGAAACTTTCAATACAGCAATTGAAGAATTTGCCGCTGAAAATTCATAAATAAAAAATATAAAATTTTTTACATTTTTTCTTTTTTTAAACTATACATTTTTAAATTTGAAAAATATCTAATAACTCCAGCAAACATGGGTTTATTTGATGATATTATAAAAAAACATGAGAGTGGAGTAACAATTAATCTTTTTGTTACACCTAATGCAGAGAGATGTGTTTTTCCGGTAGGTTATAACAAATGGCGCAAAAGAATTGAAATTAAAGTATGTTCATCCGCAAAAGATAACAAGGCAAATAGAGAGATTATAAAAACAATCGCAGATCACTTTAAAAAATCTGAAAGAAAAATTTCAATTATTTCTGGAGGAAAAAAAAGAGAGAAAACAATCCTTATTAAAGATGTTTCTGTTGATAACGTCATTAAAAGGTTAAAGGAGTCTTTCAATGGATTATAAAAAATCTCTTGAGGATCTTGAAAAATTATTGATAGAACTTAGAGAGGAAAATAAGAAAATCCCAATTTTAGTTGAGGGAGACAAAGATATCGAGGCGTTAAATAGACTTGAAATTCCTGGAAAAATTATTAGTGTCAATGCAGGAATGTCTCTTACAGATTTTTGTGACAGGATTGCTAATAAATACAATAAGATAATTATTCTTACTGATTGGGATAGACGAGGAGGACAAATATGCCATACTATTATTAAAAATCTGGAGGGGCGTGTAAACTGTGATACAAATTACAGAAAAATAATTGCTAAAAATTCAATGATTAGAACTGTTGAGGGTTTACCCTCTTGGATTGAGAAATTGAAGGAAAAAGTTTGATATTTAAAAGGAAAAACAAAATTATATCATATTCAATGTTATTGATTGGTTTATTTGAATAAGAAATTGAACAAAGAAAGTGTTTAAGAACACTATTAATATTTTAAAATGTGAAAATGAAAAATAAATTGGTAATAACTGCAATCATTATAGCAATAGTTTTATCTGTCTTAGTTTTTCTATGGTTTAGTTATAATGCTGATTTAGAAGCCATAAGTAATATAGATGTAACATTAGATGACATCGATCTTACAGATATTAAATTAACATCCTTTAAATTAATATTAAATGTAAATATTTCAAATCCTACAAATCAATATATATCTAATCTTTCATCAAATTTTGACATTTATATAGTCAATAATTACGTTGGAAACGGAGAGTTTTCAAAAGTTACAATTCCTAGAAAATCTCAAAGTAATAAAGACGTTATTGTCATTGTTTATTACAGTGGATTAGCAGATGCAGTGGTAGATATAATTAAAAAAGTAATAACTAACGAAGAATTTGATCTTACTATAGATGGAGAAGTAAGAGGAAATGCCCTATTTGGTTTAACATCAGTATCACAGAGTTTTAAATTAACCAAAACTTACCCTTAATTATTCCATGAACATTACTATTTCATTGTCCGTCTTTGAAATAATATATTTACAAGGATATAAATTATGAGAAAAGGGGAAATTAACGTATCAAAAATATTATTTGTTGAACCTCCAAGAAATTATTGGTTCGTTATGGGAGAATATCTTCCACCTCCCACTACTCTAATAATTCTTGCAGCATATATTGAAAGAGAACTTCCAGATATAGATATTGAAGTACTAGATTGCCAGGCAGAACGACTGAGTTGGAGAGGTCTCGAAAAATATATTGAATCATCAAATCCATCCATGGTACTAACTTCTGGATTTACCTGTAATGCATATTCTTGTGCACGAACTGCTGAAATTGCCAAATTGGTAAATGAAGATATTATCACTGTTGTAGGAGGTATACATTTTTCATCAATCCCAGAAGAATCACTTATCGATTTCCCTGAGATAGATTACATTGTAAGAGGTGAGGGAGAGCTTACAGTTGTTGATTTAATAAAAACTTTAAATAATGATAGAAAAACAATGTCTGTAAAAGGCCTATCTTTTAAAAATAACGGAAATATAATTCACACGTCATCGCGTCCCCTCATACAAAATCTTGATAAATTACCCTATCCTGCATATCATCTTATTGAAGATAACATCAAACATTACCATTTTTCTATGATGGCAGGGAAGAAGACGAGATATATGGTGCTAGAGGGAGCAAGAGGTTGTGATCATAGATGTACATTTTGTACACAATGGCATCACTGGGGAGGTAGATGGAGATCAAAATCTATAAAACGAATTGCAGATGAAATTGAACATTTAAATGAAACATATGGAGGAGTTTTTATATGGCTCGCGGATGATCATTTTAAAATTAATTTGCGTGGAAAAAACCTTTATCGGGAGCTAAAACATAGAAAATGCAAAGAAGATATAATGCTATTTTTACAAGCACGAACTGATGATGTTGCAAAAAATCCAGACCTTGTCAAAAAACTCAGAGAAATCGGAACCTACTGGATTATGTGCGGTGTTGAAACACCTGCTAAAGAAATTCTAAAAGAATTTAAAAAAGGAACAAAAAATCAAGATGCATATAATGCTATGAAACTTCTTAGAAAAAATGATGTATTCTCCCATGCAATGTTTGTCACAGGAGCAAGAAGGGATACATATGAATCAATAGAAAAGTTAAGACAGTTTTCAATTGATATAGAACCTGATTTTTCAATTTATACTGCACTTACACCATTTCCTGGTACAATATATTATGAAACTGCAAAGAAGAATGGTTGGATTGAAGATACAAATTATTCAAATTATGACATGGCACATGCGATAATGCCCACTGAAACACTTACAAGAAAAGAAGTTCAACAAGAACTTTGGAAATGTTATCAAAAATTTTATGGATCATATTCAAAAAACATAGCCGGTGTGTTTTCAAAAAACAAACTAAAAAGGACTCTATACCGTCATATGGCAGGACAACATGTATTGAGAACGTTTAGGAGATTGATTTGAAGCAAACAAAAACAATTCTTTACTATATTATTCTTTCATTCGTAGCTGCCTTTTTATTAATAATATTGACCTTTTTTGGTTCTTCAAAAAATATCATTGGGATTTTTGATAGATTGCTTATTTCTATTATATTTATCATTTGTTGTTTGTTAGGGATTTCGCTTGCGATTTATCCCAACTGGTATAATAAAATTAGAAAATCTCAAAATTATAATGAAAATAAAAAACAATTTATTAAAAAAAAATTAAAACGTAAAGGTCATCACCCAAATTGCAATAATTTTCAGAAACATATTTTAAAAATAAAACATAAATCATATTGTGCAGGATGTTTGGGTCTAGCAATAGGATCTTTAATTTCAATTCTGTTGATGATTTTCTATATAATAATTGTTAATGAACAAATTTCACAAATATTTCAATTACTTGTTATAACTGGATTTATTTTTATTAGTATTACCTATATAGAAATTGTACAACCTCATCGAAATAGAATTATACATATTATTTCAAGTGTATTATTAGTTGTAAGTTTTCTTATAATTTCCATTAGTATATTTGAATTAACAGGAAATAAGATTTATGGAATTATAAGTATAGTATTTTCATTCCTATGGTTGGAAACAAGGGTACAGCTTTCTATTTGGCGTCATAGACATATTTGCAATAACTGTGATGAAATCTGTAAGATGTATTGATAGTTTTCATTTCTTAAAAATTATTCGAAATCCTGTTACGATAATTGCTATTGCGATGGCCAGGCCGATAAGCCACCACCATTCAAAATTTACAAGCCAGCTTGGCAAATTATTTGCTAATTCAGTTTCTGGCATGATCAATCCAAAGACAACCCACAAACCAACAAGAATAATAATGATACCCCAAAAGATAGGAGCAATGGGACTATTCTTCCCAACAGCACATTCTTCCTCACATCGATCATCATGTTCTTTTTTTCGGTCTTTTACCGAATCAGTTAAAGAATCTCCGCATTTGCTACAAAATTCTGCCTTATCTTCATTTTT
>DAOWFO010000007.1 GCA_030637965.1 Thermoplasmata archaeon | reverse complement strand
CCATAATCCATGAACATTACAGTACTCCCTTGCCTCTATTTGATTTGATTTTATTTCAAACTCTGCCTGAGGTTTATCACCTGGATTTAGAAATTTTCTATAAGAATTACCATCAGTAATTACTTGAATCCACTCGATATAATGCTCTTCAGTCATCGGATGATCTTGATTTTGCCCAACTCTTACAAGAATTCCACTATCAGTTTTTTCAATATACGGTACATGTTTTTCAGTTGACGCATCTTCTGTTTTTTCCTCTAATAAAATCATTTCTTGTCCACAACATACTAGTGCTCCAGATCCAGCATGTATCACTTCTACGATATTTCCACATATTTCACATTTATATATTTCTTTTAATTTTGTCATAATTTATCTCCTATTTTTTCTTTTTTTTATAATCTTTTATAGCTTCTTGTAATGCATCTGCCGCAAGGTTTGAACAATGCATTTTCTGAGGTGGTAACCCATCCAGTTCATCAGCTACATCATTTCGTGTTATTTTCAAAGCTTCATCAATATTCTTACCTTTGGCCAATTCTGTAACCATACTACTTGTTGCAATAGCCGAACCACATCCAAAAGTTTTGAATTTTATATCTTCTATAATGTCATCTTTTACTTTTATGAAAATTTCCATAAGGTCACCGCAAACCGGATTCCCTACTTTTCCATATCCATCAGGATTTTCCATAATTCCTACATTCTTTGGATTCATAAAATGGTCCATTACTTTTTTACTATAACCAATCTGTTTCGCCATAATTTTTTCACCTCAAATTTGAAAGCGGGGAAAGCTTTCTTAATCTATTTACCGTTTCTTTAACAACTTTTACTATATCTGGAACCAGTTCAAGATTATTTGATTTTCCTAATGTTATAACCATTGATCCATGAGCTTCTTCATGTTTCAAACCTATTGCAAGAAGAACATGTGAAGGCTCTAAGGTCTTTGAAGAGCATGCAGATCCAGTCGATATTTGAATGTTGGACATATCCATATTTAGAAGAATGCTCTCACCTTCTATGTGGCTAAATCGAAAGCTAACATGATGAGGAAGTCTCTTAACAGGGTGACCAGTAAGATATGCATTATCGATTTTTAAAATTTCATGTATCAGTTTGTCTCGAATATTTTTCAATCTAGAACTTTCCATATTCATATCATTTTTTGCTAATCTAGCTGCTTCCCCCATTCCAACAATTGCAAAAACATTTTCTGTTCCAGATCTAATTCCTCTCTCTTGACCCCCACCTGGTAGGATAGATTGAATTTTTAATCCTTGTTTTACATATAAAGCACTTGCACCTCTTGGCCCATACATATCATTTGAAGATATTGTTAATAAATCAATTTCTTGATCCTGAACATCAATTGGGATTCTACCTGCTGATGCTGTTGCATCAACATGTAAATATTTTCCATTTTCATGAACAATTTTACTAATTTTTTTTATTGGTTCAATTGTGCCAATTTCATTATTAGCATACATTATTGATGTTATTATTGTTTGATTTGTTAGAAGATTTTCAAGTCTATCAAGATCAACCAAACCATTTGAGTCAACAGGTATAATATCATAAGTATAGCCGTTTTTCTGAAGTTCCTTCATGGGATTTAGAACTGATATATGTTCGATAGCGCTTGCCAAAATGTTTTTTCCATTTCCGATATTCCTAAGGGCAGTTCCTTTTATTGCTAAATTGTTAGATTCAGTAGCGCTACTGGTAAAAATTATATTATTTGTGTTTTCTGCATTAACGAGTTCTGCAATTTTTCTCCTAGATTCTTCAATAGCTCTTTTTGTTTCTAACCCACCTGAATAAATCGAGGATGGGTTTTCGTAATTCTTATTAAGAAATGGCATTGCAAATTTTAACACTCGTGGATCAATAGGCATTGATGATGCGTGATCAAGATAAATTCTTTTCATATCTATTCCATCAAAACCACATAGTTGCTCCAGCATCAAGGGCTAAATCATTCAAAGTTCCTGCTCCCACAATTTTTACCCTAGGTATTAAGTTTACTTTTTCCCACCCTAACATTTGTTTAGATGCCTCACATACATAGATTTCAATTCCCATATCAAGAGTTTTTTTAATCATATCAGCTACACTCGGAAAGTTACCAAGCTTTATTTTTTCAGCTTCCCCAGTTTTTAATATTTTTAATGATGTACCTAGATAGTATACAATCGGATTAATATCCATCATTTTGGCTGTTTGAGCTAGTACTAATGGTGAATACTGTTTTTCTGGTTCATCTGTTGTAACTACATATAATATTGAATTTTCATCTTTCATAATAAATTACCTCTTATTTCATTCTTTTAATGAAGAAAATTATAATATTTCCTTCTTTTTTAAACTTCAAGATTTCATGCCCCGTTCGTTTTGCCCAGCGTTTGATGTCCTCTTCAGCAGCAGGATCATCAGCTTCCACTTTTAGCACTTGTCCAACATCGATTTTCTCAATTTCTTCTTTTGTCATTGCAATTGGCATAGGACAGTAGTAACCAACGCAATCAAGTTGTGCATCTGCTATTATTTCGGGGTTCAAATTTTTCACCTCAAATTTTTTATGTCCCTAAATAATCAAGTTCAAACCAATAGCCTGTTGTATTTATATGATGAAACTCCTGCTCTAACAGAAAATAATGTTTCTTTTCTTGTTCAATAATCATGTCAATAATTTTCTTTACATTATCATCATCTGAGTTTGCCCTTATTTCCATATAATAATCAATAGCTTCTTTTTCACTATCTATTGCTATTCGAAGAGCATCCAGTTCATCAGTATCAAGATTTATTCCTTCAATAGTCTTTAAATCCTTTGGAAAAATGGGCATTTCACGATATTTTTTATTGGAATTTACAAGATCATCCCATTCTGATTCCCCAAATTTATCATCAAATAATTTCTGGAAAACGTCAAGGTGGACTAATTCATCATTAGCAAGGCTTTCAAAGACAGATCGCCCCATATCACTTGAGGTTTGAGCTGCTGCTTTATTATAGAATGCATATCCATCTTTTTCCATCTGAATAGCTGTTTCAATTGCTTCTCTAACGTTACTAAATTTTTTCATATCATAATTCTCCTTAATCTTTTATACAGAATATTAGTAGTTTTCTTTCCAAACCTCAAAGTATGATTGCGGATGTTTACAAACAGGACAACAATCTGGAGCTTCAATTGCTTCATGAATATACCCACAGTTACGGCATTTCCAAAATATCTTTCCATCCTTTTTGAAAACTTTCCCATCTTCAATATTTTTCAACAATTTTTTATATCTGATTTCATGTTTTTTTTCTACTTTTGCTATGTTTTCGAACATCTCTGCAATTTCATCAAATCCTTCTTTTTTTGCTTCTTTTGCCATCGTGGGATACATATCTGTCCACTCATAGTTTTCTCCAGATGCTGCATCTTTAAGATTTGCAATAGTATTTCCAATTCCATTTAATTTCCTGAAATGAAGTTTTGCATGTTCTTTTTCGTTTTCAGCCGTTTCTAAAAAAAGATCCGCAATCTGTTCATATCCTTCTTTTTTTGCAACCTTAGCAAAAAAAGTGTATTTAGTTCTAGCCTTTGATTCTCCACCAAATGCATCCATCAAATTTTTTCCAGTTTTTGTTCCCTTCAAATCTTTCATATTTTTTCACCTTATTTTTTAACCTTTATTTATGGACCAGCATGCATCATTGGCCAATAAACATCAGCTTCTTCAAAACGCTCCATACTTTCTTTTTCCATTTTTAAAATTGTATAATGTCCTAATTCCATATCTGCAAAATATAACAATGTATTATGAATTTTAGAGTTTGTCTCAAAATATTCAGATAATGATTCATAAAAATCACGAGCGGCTTTTTCAGCTTCCATCGCATTCTTAATAAGTTTACTAACTGGACTATCTTCATCTATTTCAATTTTTGGTAATGGAACTGGTGTCTCTTTTGGCAGTTTTATATTCTTTCCGGGGAAGTGATTTTTATAAACATCCTCAATAAATAATCTATGTTTTTCTTCTTCTTTTGCTAGAAATTCGAGTTTATCTTGTAATAATCCATTTTCTGTTTTTTTTGTAATATGTAAATAATATTTATTACTCTCAACTTCACTTTTAATTGCAGTAAGCAGTAATTCCTCAAGATTATATTTATCTAAATTCAAACATTATCACCTTTTCTCTTATTTATCAATCGCAGGATAAGTAAAAACTCGAGGCTAAGTTCCTTATTCATAATGAATAATTCATTACCCTCTTCCTGCAAGTTTAAACCTTTTTTAATTAATAATTCATTCAGCTCTAGATTATTTTATTCGCTTCATTGGTACGCCACAACAATATGGAGTGGCTTTCGGTTCTTCATCAAATTCAATTGTTGAACAACTACATTCTTCATCAGTACATGCACATTCATACTTTATTGCTTTTCCAGCATCTTTACATCCACAACTTTTACACATCTATTTTTTCACCTCATTTTTTCTTAATATATTCACCTAATTTTTTTCCAGTTTTTTTCACTTCTTGTAGTTCTTTATTATCTGGGATAAAATTCAGATTGATACCTTCAAATGGTTTATCCCATGATAAATCTTTAATAATTTTTTCAATTTCATTAACCGCCTGTCCACCCCACCCATATGATCCAAATACAAAACCTATTCTGTTCTTTGGTCTAAGTCCTTTAAGATATGTCAGAAAACCTCCAATTGATGGTAGCATCGTGTTATTTAGTGTTGGAGAACCGATTAGAATCATTTTGGAGGAAATTACATCTTTAATAACATCAGATATATGATTTGTTTTTAAATTTCGGATTGTCACAGGAACACCTGATTCCTCAATTCCACTTCTTAATGTATATGCAATTTTTTCTGTTGAACCCCACATTGAATCATATACGATAAGTGCTTTTTTTTCTGTTTCATATCGAGACCATTTTGTATATTTCTCAATAATTTTAGGAATATGTGATCGCCATATTATTCCATGACTTGGAGCAATCATGTCAATATTAAGTCCTTTAAGAGCATTCAGGGCTTTTTCAACCTGTATACCATATGGCATAACGATATTTGCATAATATTTTGCAGCTTCTTCACTAAGTATACCCCAGTCTATTTCATCATCAAATCTCTCTGCACTTGCAATATGTTGACCAAATGCATCATTTGGAAGCAGTAGTTTTTCTTTTGGAATATAGGTAACCATCGAGTCTGGCCAATGTACCATTGGTATATGTACAAAATGGAGTGTTCTTTTTCCAATGTTTAACGTATCGCCTGAATCAACCACTATAAAATTATTTATGTTTTTATAATGACTTCGAAGACCTTTTTCACCGCGAGTTGAAGTTATAATTTTAATATTAGGATTAAGCTCTAATATCTTTGGTAGTGATCCAGAATGATCCATTTCTACATGGTTGGAAATTATATAATCGATCTTTTTTGGGTCGACAATTTCTTTTATTCTTGTTATCATCTCATCAAATAGATAATGTTTTACAGTGTCTACAAGGGTAATTTTCTTATCCATGATAAGGTAGGAGTTATATGTTGTTCCCCTTTGAGTTAGATATCCATGGAAGTTTCTAATATCCCAGTCAATTCCACCGACCCAGTAAATTCCTGGTTTAATTTCTACCTTTTTCATTCTTTTTCACTCTTTTTATTGTTTTTCAAAATCTTTTTTTCCTGCGCCACAAACAGGACATACCCAATTTTCTGGTAAATCTTCAAATTTTGTTCCAGCTTCTATTCCATTGTCATGATCTCCTAATTCTGGTTCATATACATATCCACATATTTTACAAACAAATTTGTCCATTTTATCTTCCTTCTTTTTTGTTTTCTCTTTATCAATCGCAATACTATATGTTGGTGCTGTTTTTGGTGAATATCCACCTTTACACTTATGGTAATATTCATAAGTCATAGGGTTATTTTCTGTCAATATCTCTGCATCTATTACTCTACCAATAAAAATAGTATGAGTACCAACATTTATTTCTTCAATAACTTTAGTTTCAAAATAAGCAACGGTATTTTCTAACACAATTGGTACATTGGTTTTTCCAAACTTGTATTCAACATTTTCAAATTTATTAATAGTTCTCCCGGATTTAAAGCCAAAATTTCCAATGAAATTCATAGGAGTTTCTTCAGATAAAATTGATATTGTTAAGATTTTACTTTTTTTAATAAAATCATGGGTAAGATTTTGTGTATTAATGCTTATTGCAATTGTTTGTGGTTTTGAAGTAACTTGGATTATTGCATTTGCTATCTGCCCATTAATTTT
>DAOWFO010000045.1 GCA_030637965.1 Thermoplasmata archaeon | reverse complement strand
TATTTCCAAAATTGGCAAAAAAAGAGAAACTAGCAATATTTTATTATGGACATTGGGCTTCAGATAAATTATACAGAAAATTTAAAATAAAGATGCCTTAAAACGGTTTATATACACGTTACCCCTACTTCTGATGCAAACTTTCATCAATCTAACATTTAAATTAAAAAAAAAATTGCTTATAATAATTACGCAATTTTTATAGTAACATAATTAAATATAAAACATAGTTATTAATTTTTTAGACAAGATAAAAAAAAATTAAAATCACAAACTATTTCAATATATTAAACCAAAGATATTGCACCCAAAAATTATTAAAGGTATACCATAATTAATATTTTGGGACAAACCATGATAAAAATTCTAAAATATTGTATCATATTAATTCTTGTAAGTTTTTTTATTATTTCAAGTACTACAGGAATTGAAGTAAAATCAAGTTTTCCAATAGATTACGATCCTTTGGTGGATGTTGAAGTAACGGTAGAAATTCAAAAGATACGTGCATTTGACAAAGAAGATAAACAAGTAAGGATCGAAGAATATATCGATAAAACCAGTGATCCAGATTTATATGTTAAAATAATAATAAACGATCAAGAGTTCATAAGTGATATTTGGCATAATACAAAATATATCTATGAACCGCAATTTTCAGCAACATTGAATGTTCCTGATGATGATGAATTTGTAACAGTAAAAATTCAATTATGGGACTGGAATGAAAATGGAGATATCCTTTGTGATATTGCTGATGAAAAAGATGATGTCGAGCTAATTTACAGTATAAAAACTGGACACTGGACCGGAGACGATCAACTTGAAGATCCAAGTGGTTATGGACGATTAAATGGTTGCGATGATGGAAGTATCTATATACGAGATCTGGATTGTGAACTCTGGTTTAACATTTTTCAAAATGATTACGATTACGATGGCATTCCTTATTGGACTGAATTGAATAATTATAATACTGATCCTGAGGTAAAAAATTCTGGAGATCCTGACGGTGATGAAATTTCAGTGGAATGGGAATGGAGATGGGGTTACGATCCATTTGAGTATGAAGATCATAATAATCTTGATTTAGATATAGATGGGATTAATAATATTGAAGAATATCTTACTTCTGATTGGTTTTCTGATCCATTCAGGAAAGATATCTTTGTTGAATTTGATATAATGGGGGATGGCCCTAATGGCGAAATAACTTATTTTGCAGAAGGTGGAAAGGAACTAATCAGGACTGCTTTTAATAGACAAAACATTATTTTTCATCTTGATGACGGAAGTAATAATAAAATTATAAGTGGACATGATATCATTCCTTTTGATAATGACATTGGTGGTCGTGGAGAACTTAATATTATATATTATGATTATTTCTTACATGGAGATGAAAATAACTGGAGAAAAGGTGTTTTTCATTACGGAGTAGTTGTATATAATGAAGATCCTTGTGGTTATGCGTTCCGTTCAAATGCGTTCCAAGTTGCACATTTAGGTTTAGAAAAGAAAGTAGAAAATCCTTTTTTAGGGGATGAAGATATTGTTTATGGTAGTGCATATATGCATGAGCTAGGTCATACTCTTGGTTTTTATCCAATATATGGTCATGATGGATTGAGTAAAAATCCTTTTCAGATTGGTTGGTGGATTAACCGCCCATATAAAAGTTGCATGAATTATGGGTACATGTATACAATGGTTGATTATTCGGATGGTTCTCGTCCATTTCGAGATTTAGATGATTGGGAAAGAATAGACCTTACAGCTTTTCAGGGTGAATGGGGAGGAGTACCACATAAATAAATACAACATAAAGCTCATATTTATTAAAAACAAATAGAAAAAATAATAATTAACGTTTATTAATATTTTTTTCTATTAATAATAAAATTATTAAACTGTTTTCCTAAATCATCGATTATCTCTTGAAATTTCCCCTTTTTTATTAGATTAACACCAATAAAGGCCATAAATATTCCTGCAATTGTATCAATAAAAAGATCCTTCATTGTGTCATAAAGTCCCCATTGTTCTTGTGTTCCAAAAAGAAAATCTATTGTCCATTCAAAAAACTCCCAAATAACACCCATTGCAATTGTGAAAATAATAACAACAAATGCCATTGCATATTTGTCCATATGAAGTCCATCCCAGTATTCATCTAATAGATATATTACTATAAATGCTAAAAAAGCAACAATTATAGAAGAGAAAAAATGTGTAATTGTATCATAAAAAGGGATGACTTGATAAGCATTTAGAACAACACCTCCAATATGTAAAAATAATGCAAATGCAATAAGAATATCCAATATCCATGGTAATGTAACATTGTAATTACGTTTAAGGATAGAAGGAATGATACTAAGCATAATTCCTAAGATACATCCAAAAACTCCAGTCCAATTTTTATTCCAAATGGCAATAATAAGTAATAAAACCATTACAACTTTCAGAATATGTGATGTAACAATACCTCTCCTGGAAAAATTATGTTTTTGCACCTCATCCATAATATTATAATTGTTTCTTTTAACTTATATTTTTCTAATCAAATTAACAATTCTATGTTAACTTGGGATAATTATAAATAGGATTTAAAAAATGTTCTCTAATATCAAAAGTTTTAACTTAATAGTATATTATCATATTTGAAAACTCGATTTGATTAGACAAAGGTTTACCGACTATGAAAAACATAGATGAACTCGTAAATAACGTTGAAAAATATAAAAAAACATCTGTACAGCAAATCTTTAAAAGTAAAAAAAATACCGTTGCATATGTTATTTTGGAAAATAAACCTCGACTATTGAAATGGTTCGCACCGGGATTTATTAAACAAATGGAGACAGAATACAAGTTCCTAAAAGAAGGATCACCGACTCTAAATATTCCAACAATATGTGAAAAGGATGAAAATAATCATATTCTTATTATGAATTATATCCTTGGAGAAAACCTTTGTGATGTAATAAATAACGAAAAAACTACTTTTAGTGAGAAAAAAAGACTTATGTTTTTGCTAGCTGAATGGTTTCAAAAATTCCATAGCTATTTTAGAAAAGAGGATACTCTTTACATACGTGGTGATTCAATTCTAAGAAATTTTATTCTTACAGATCGTATTTGGGGCGTTGATTTTGAAGAATCTAGAAAGGGAACACCAATAGAGGATATTGCTAGTATGTGTTCTTCCATTCTTAGCACAGATCCAATGTTCACTAATGATAAGTTTCAACTTTGTGAGATATTTGTAAAATCTTATATAAAATTAGTAAATTGGAATCTAAATAACATATGGAAAGATGTCTCCTACGCTTTACTTGAGAGAATTCAGTGGAGACCTAATGATGAGAAATTGCTAAGAGAATATTCTAATAAAATACTAAAACGTGGATTTCAAAAATAAAATTAATTACTTTAATTATACATAATAAGAGTTTTAGAAGTATTGTATAACATTTTGTTTACTTAATTCATCTATTAGATATTTGCACCATTTCAATTTTTTCCTTTTTAATTTTTTATCCTTATTTTCCGCAAAAGAATATTTTCCTATCTCGCCATTAAAATCAAATCCAATTAAATATATCTTCTTTGCATGAAAATGATCTGCGAGAAATACTGCCCGGTCTCCATCTGTAAAACCCCCAAAATTATGTAGATTATAATAAGGACTAGGATTTATTTGAGTCGTGCC
This sequence comes from Thermoplasmata archaeon, assembly GCA_030637965.1. GTDB lineage: Archaea > Thermoplasmatota > E2 > DHVEG-1 > DHVEG-1 > DAOWHD01. The sequence goes on along the minus strand of DAOWFO010000045.1, from coordinate 1,961 downwards.
AAGCAAATCTCCATCAAATTTTTCAATATATTTTTTAATTTTAATAATATTGTTTCCATGGGCATGTAAAACAGTTAGGGCCCCCATTGAACTTAACATAATTTGATCAGAAATTTTTCCATCCAAATCTGTAACTATAATATCTGGGCTTATATTATATTCCAATAGCGCGGTTGTAGCACCATCAGCAGCTATTTTTATTTTATCTTTAAAACTTTTTTGGTATTTATATATCGATTTTTTTAGAGATGGACCTGCACCAAAAATTACAATTTCTTGATTATTAATCATATTCTTGATTTTTTTTATTGCGCATAACTTCTTATTTTTCTCAAGATATTTATTTAAAATACGTGCTGTTTTTTCATCATCTTCGATATTGAAATTAAAATCCTTTATTATTTTTTTATAGATGGGTTTCCATTTTTTATAATACATATATAGGATTATGTTGTTTGCCTTTCAATTTCTAATTCACTACTTTCAGTAACATATATATCTTTTATGTAATGGTAGGTAATTGCCCCAACTATACCGATCATAATACCTGTACTTGTATTTCCTATAAAAGACAATGTAAGAAATGGTTCCATAGAAAAGCTGTTGGGCCAATTAATAAGAGAATTATGTAATGATTCGAAAATTGCAGTTGAGATAAATCCAAATGCAAATAGAGAGAAAGGGACTATCCAATAATTCCAAGGGGCCTTTTTATCTTTGACATATAAGTCTATCACACGCCCTAACATCATAAGTAAGCCTGCAACAACTATCCCCCATATCATGTTGGAAACAAATGACAAAATTGGAATGAGTTCAACTTCTGATGAAAAATTAGCATTATTATATGCTAGAAAAACACTTGCAATCAGTATCACTGCAGCAACAATATAAGTATAGATGGATAATTTTCCTGTTAAAAAACCTGATTTCACTTCTTTAAAAATATGGGATATGTTTCTCTCCCATCGGAAAACTCGTATCAATAAATATATTCCAAGAGTAAAAAGTATTGCACCAAATCCACTTGATGCGATATTAAATAAAACAAAAAATGACCATACAATAAGAACTAGAGCTATTGGTAGGACAAATTGTTTTTGTACTTTCTCATCATTAAGAAGTTTTAGAATTCGGTAATAAGCATCTTCTAATTCTCTGCTTTGTTTTACTGAAACTCTTTTAACAGAAGTTATTTTTATTCTTGATTGGATAATAGGCAGTATATATTCATCTTCTGCTCCATCTGTTACAATTATTACATCTTCCGCGCCAGTCTTCTTTATTACATTCTCAAGTTGTTCGGCTAATATTTGATCTGATTTTAACCCGACATTAATATGACCGCAAATAGTAGCAATTTCAACATCCTTGTCTTTTTTTGAAATAAAAGAATTATATGTGAATATTGCAGAAAAGATAGAATTAACATCTGAGTCCTCAGGATCTGCCTGTCCAAGTTTATTTGCTGCATCAATATTGTCTTTTACACCAATTATTGGACTTTTTACTTTTGCTTTTCTCCCGAGATCATCGTCGCGATCTACATTTAGAATAAGGGTTTTCATATGTTTTCAATAGTCACATCAATTGTTTTGTATATAAGAATATTGTGCTAATAAACTGCCCAAATCATTAGCGTAAATTTTATATAAAGGCTGTAAGATTCTAATTCACATTTTTCCTGATTTTGAGGAGATATTATGACATTAGAAGATGTAAAGAAAACTGGCACTACAACTTTAGGTATGGTATGCAAAGAGGGAGTAGTAATTGCAACTGAACAAAGAGCAACAATGGGCACTCTTATAGCACATAAAACGACAAAGAAACTCTATAAAATCGATGAACATCTTGCATTGGCAACAGCAGGTTTAGTAGGTGATTTACAAACTCTTGCTCGTTATCTAAATGCAGAGGCAAATTTGTATAGATTAAAAAGAGATGCGAAAATGCCTGTT
>DAOWFO010000036.1 GCA_030637965.1 Thermoplasmata archaeon | reverse complement strand
GGTAAGTTCTACAGAAGTGTTGGTGATGCTGATACGGAAACTGTGATGCAGTATGTACGAGATCAACGACTTGAACAAACCTCTTTGGATTCACTTCCAACGACAGAAAAACAAGCCTCATAGGAAGCTCAGGCATTTATGCCTGAGAGGATGTCACACCTACTGTACAATCTTCCACAGGAAATAAAGGCCTCCCCCTTTATTATCTCCAACAGAAGAAAAATAAAGGGTAAAAACAGTTCAAATACATAATGTTAAATATGCAATAACCAATTATGGGGAGGGGTGAGAAATTTTAGTAGAAATGCAGTAAATAGTGATATATTTGGAAGGTTATTGAAATCCGAAGGATTATTTTTAGATAGGGAAGCAATGAGACCAACATATATGCCTGAAATCCTTCTACATAGAAGTAATGAGATAAATGACATTGCCTCAGTAATGGTACCTGCATTAAGAGGTGAAACGCCATCAAATGTATTCATTTACGGAAAAACAGGAACGGGGAAAACAGCAGTAACGAAATATGTTGGGAAAAAACTTTTAAAAAAGAGCAGAGAAACGGGTAAGCGTATAAACTATATATATGTCAATTGTGAAATTGTAGATACACAGTACCGACTCCTTCAAAATATAGCAAATCATTTTATTAATGAATGGTCCGAACGTATACCATTTACTGGATGGCCAACTGATGAAGTATATTCAAAATTAATACAGATGATGGATAAAAATGGAGGAGTTTCGGTTATTATACTTGACGAAGTTGATAAAATTAAGGGAGATGAGGCACTCTATAGTTTATCAAGAATTAATAATGATTTGAAAAAAGCAAAAGTATCTATTGTTGGTATTTCAAATGACTTGAAATTTACTGAATTCCTGGATCCAAGGGTAAAATCTAGTCTTGGTGAGGAAAACATGATTTTCCCTCCATATGATGCCAGAGAATTGCAAGATATATTAAAACAACGTGTAGATATAGCGCTAAAACCAAGTTCAATGGACGATGAAGTAATTCCATTATGCTCCGCACTTGCAGCTCAAGAACATGGTGATGCTCGTAGAGCCCTTGATCTATTAAGAATATCGGCAGAACTTGCAGAACGAAATGGAGTTCATAAAATAACTAAAAAATTTGTTAGATTAGCACAAAATAAGATTGAGATTGACCGTATATTGGAAGTTGTTCGAACATTACCCGCTCAATCAAAGACGATTTTATTGGCAATTATTTTGCAAGAAAAACAAAATAAAAAGGCAGGTATGGCAGGTGTTATAACCACGGGGGAAGTATACGAGATATACAAGGATCTCTGCAAGAAAACTAGAACAGATTCATTAACTCAAAGAAGAGTCGCAGATTTGATTTCTGAATTAGATATGCTAGGTATTATCACTGCCAGAGTTATTTCAAAGGGACGATATGGGAGAACAAGAGAGATTAAAACATCATCATCCTCAGATGAAATTATAAATGTTCTAAAAGAAGATGATGTTTTCAAGGAACTCACAAATTATAAAATCCGAGGACAAACGCGTCTTGTATAGATCATTAAGTTATTTTTTCATAAAGTGCGCAGTATGGATAATTACAAAAAAGAATTTATTAGTACTTTTAGTTTTGTGGGGGAATCTGACATTTTTATTAAACATATCATATGTGTTTTGTGTTTAGGTCCTTCCATACCCACAACACCTAAATACTCCAATATATCACCTTTGAGGAATCGAGTTAGTAATATGAAGATATTTTATTTGTCTAAATTCCCCCAACATTAATTGTAATGGCCTTTGAATAAATAAAGTTTTATCATTTTTTCAAAAATAAGAAAAATTTTAATTGAATGTATAAATATTATTATGCTATAATTCACTTTATCCCACATAATGAGGCATTTCTTTATCATCCTCACTATCATCGTCAGGTTTCGCATCTAGCACATCAATTGCAAGAATTACATGCAAAGGAACGATTCTAATTTTGCCATTCATATCGCCATATTTTTCATTGAGTCTCATCAACAATCCAATTTCATCCATGCCAATTGTAGCATATCCTTCGAATATCCCTTCACTTTCTAGAACATTCTCTTTTCCACCAAGGGACATTATTTTATATTCTGATCCAACGGTAACTTCCATTTCTGCCTTTTTGCTCATTAAATATCCTTCCTTTGATCATCTATAAGCTTTTGTAAATGCTCTACAGTTTTACTGTAATTCTCTACTGCTACTTTAATATGCGCCTCAACAAAGTTCCAAGCTTTTTCAAGATTTCCATATCTCAACCGATATGCTTTCTTGTTTTGTTTAGTTGTATTATCAAAAACTTGCATTTCCTCGAGAATATCAAAACCTTTTAGCTTGTTAAGATGTCTATATATTGTAGGTTTTGATGTTTTCAACTCATTTGAAAGCTCTTCCACAAACCATGCTTTAGTAGGGTGTTTAATAAAAAAATCTGCAAACATCTTGTAAGGGATTGTAGGATCTGCACCTTTAGATAGATAGCCTATCTGTTCAAAAAATTTTTTTGCAACAGTTTCGGGATCTACCTCACCAACTAAAGGTGTATTACTAACAATCTGCATTTCAAAACCCAATTTTATCGCCTCATTATGTAATACAAGAGCTATATTATATTATTTGCTTAACTCTGGAAAGTAGAGAGGATGATTTAGTATTGAATATACCTTTATCTTGAGTAATTTTTTTTAGATTTTTTTAATAAACCTTTGTTATGATTTTTTAATTAAAATTAATATATTTAAAAGCTTTTTAAAATTTTTAGATGGAAGAGGCTAAAAAATAATTTATATTTCATCAGTAAAGTTTTAATAGAGGTCATAAATACGGTCATAATTCAGTACTTGGAGGTATATTATGGAAAAAAACGTTGAAATATTCATAGAAAAAATTATTGAAAAAAATCCTGGGGAGAAAGAATTTCACCAGGCAGTACGTGAAGTAGCTGAATGTGTGGTTCCTTTTATTGAGAAAAATCCCCGATATAAAAAAGCAAAAATTTTGGAAAGAATCGCAGAGCCAGAAAGGATTGTTATGTTTCGTGTTCCTTGGTTAGATGATAACGGGGAAATTCAAATAAACAGAGGTTACCGTATTCAAATGAATAGCGCAATTGGTCCTTATAAAGGAGGTCTTAGATTTCATCCCAGTGTTAATTTAAGTATTTTAAAATTCTTAGCTTTTGAACAGGTTTTCAAGAACAGTCTGACAACTCTACCAATGGGTGGGGGAAAAGGAGGATCAAATTTTGACCCTAAAGGAAAATCTGATAATGAAGTTATGAAATTCTGTCAGAGCTTCATGAGTGAACTTTATAGGCATATTGGTCCAGATACTGATGTTCCAGCTGGAGATATTGGAGTGGGGGGACGTGAAATTGGTTTTCTATTTGGTCAATATAGAAAAATATGCAATAAGTTTACTGGCATATTAACAGGAAAAGCATTAAACTGGGGGGGAAGTTTAATAAGACCAGAGGCAACAGGATATGGGGCTGTATATTTTGCTGAAGAAATGCTAAAAACAAGGAACAGTTCGATTAAGGGAAAAACTTGTACTGTTTCAGGATCAGGAAATGTGGCTCAATATACTATTGAAAAATTGAATCATTTGGGAGCAAAAGCGGTAACTCTTTCAGACTCATCTGGAATGATTTATGATCCTGATGGAATAGATGAGAAAAAACTAGCATACGTAATGGAGCTCAAGAATATAAAAAGAGGAAGAATTCAGGAATATTCTGAAAAATATGGTGTTGAATATGTTTCTAATAAACGGCCATGGCATATTCCATGTGATATAGCATTTCCGTCTGCCACACAGAATGAAATAAGTAAAGAAGATGCAAAAAAACTAGTTGATAATGGATGTATTTGCGTATCAGAAGGAGCAAACATGCCTACAGTACCAGAAGGAGTAGATATATTTTTAGATGCCAACATACTTTATGGACTTGGAAAAGCTGCAAATGCAGGCGGTGTGGCAACTAGTGGTCTTGAAATGTCTCAAAACAGCCTAAAATTAACTTGGACTAGAGAGGAAGTAGATGAGAGGTTGCATAATATTATGCGTAGTATTCATAGCGCCTGTATTAAATATGGAAAAGACGGAAAATGCGTGAATTATGTAAAAGGAGCAAATATCGCAGGTTTTGTTAAAGTTGCAGATGCTATGATTGACCAAGGTCTTGTTTAATATTAAATATTTTTTTATATTTATTTTTTATCTTTTTTTCAATTTTTGATTTTTAATGAAAAATATAATATCTTTAAACTTTGATATCTAGATAAATCCTGGAAAATGAAAAGATCAGTTTTATTATGTCAGATGAACATAAAGAGTCTAAAATGGAAACAGCACTAAAAGGTAAAACCTATCATGATTTGATGCCGTTTAAGGTAAGAGAAATTTTAATTGTTTCAAGCCTTTATGATTCATTTATTATAGAAGAAGAAGGACTTATCTCAGAATTAGTAACAGGGCAATATCAACATTTATTACTCAGTTCTCCGCCTCGTGTAACCCGGGTAAATTCTGGAAAAAACGCTTTATTAAAACTAAAAGACAACTCATACGATCTTGTTATTACAATGTCAAAAAATATTGGAATGGATCCATATAAGTTTGGCGAAGAAATAAAGGCAATCCATGATAATTTGCCAGTTATTCTTCTTGCAACAGATATTGCAGATATTTCACATATTAAAAAACAGAAAACCGGGGAGGGAATTGATAAAGTATTTTATTGGACCGGGGATTCAACACTTTTCTTATCCATTATAAAATATATTGAAGATAGCATTAATGCCCCCTATGATACAATTAATGGGAATGTACAAGTATTGATAATGGTAGAAGATTCAATTAGATATTATTCTATGTTTCTACCTATTATTTATACTGAAATCGTACAACAGACAAGGAGATCTTTATCTGAGGATCTCAATGAAATGCAAAGACTTCTAAGAAGGAGAACTAGACCGAAAATCCTAATTGCTCAAACATTCGAGGAGGGTATTGAGCTATATAACAAATATAAGAAATATGTTCTTGGAATTATAGCGGATATTGAATTCATGCGTGATGGAAAGTTAGATCCAAATGCTGGTTTTGATTTCATTAAACAAGTTAGAAAAAATTCAAAGTAT
>DAOWFO010000002.1 GCA_030637965.1 Thermoplasmata archaeon | reverse complement strand
TTTTGACTGGAAACTGGGTAAAGCATTCTTTTTAATTGGAAGAGTTGCTGGTCTTACTGCTCATGTATATGAGGAACAGACAGAATTTAAACCAATGAGGAAGATGTTTTCAATAGATGGCGAATACGATGGACCAGAAGAAAGAGACGTACCATCTGATTAAATTTTGTAAAATTTAAAATTATAAAACAGAGAGGTTAGAATATGGGAAAAACTATTATTCAGAAGATTTTTGAAAATCATTCGAAAAATGAAGCCATTATTGGAGATATTATCGATATTGATATTGATATTCGAGCTGCCCGTGATTTTGGTGGTGCAAATGTAGTAAAAAATCTTGAAGAAGCCAATCTGTCAATTGACGATTCGAAATTAACTTTTTTTACCTTTGATTGTAATCCTGGTGGTTGCGATCAGAAATATGCAGAAAATCAACATATTTGTAGGATTTTTGCCCGTAGAAATAATATCAAAATCTTTGATATAGATAGAGGAATAGGCACTCATCTTGTAATTGATGAAGGAATTGCACATCCTGGTGGAACAATGGTTTCAACAGATTCGCATGCAAACATTCTCGGTGCAATCGGAACGTTTGGTCAAGGAATGGGTGATAAAGATATTACTTATGCATGGGCAAATGGAAAAGTATGGTTTAAAGTACCTCAAACAATAAAAATCAATCTAAAAGGAACTCCTTCAAGTATTGCAACACCAAAGGATGTAGTACTTAAAATGTTACAGAATATAGGCGCTAATGGCCTTCTTGGATATGCAGCAGAAGTTTATGGAGACTATACAAACTCTTTATCTCTTGATGGTAGAATCACTATTTCATCTATGGCTACTGAGATGGGTGGAATAATTATACTATTCCCATCAGATGATGGAATGAACGCAGATCATGATGCAGAATATGAAAAAACCATTGAAATTGATATAAATGATCTTGAGTCCATGATTTCTCGACCTGGTCATCCAGAAGATGTTGTAAGAGTAAAAGATATACCAAAGATAAAAATTGATTCTGGTTTTATAGGATCATGCACCAATGGTCGTATGGACGATATGAGAATAGTTGCTAAAATCTTAAAAAATAGAAAAATTTCTCCTGGAAGAATCCTTAAGATAGTTCCCTCTACTGATAATATTTGGAAACAATGCCTTAAAGAAGGATTGATTGAAATTTTTAAGGAAGCTGGTGCTCTAATTGGATCAGCTGGTTGTGCTGGTTGTGCTTCTGGGCAGATCGGACAAACTGGATCAGGAGAGATAGCAGTTTCATCAGGTAATCGCAACTTTTTTGGTAAACAAGGTAAAGGTGAAATATATCTTGCATCCCCTGCTACGGTTGCTGCTTCCCTCGTTGCTGGTTTTATTACAACAGAAGATTCAATACCAAATAATCCTGAATCTGTTTCGATATCTTTAGTTAAACTATCATCTGCTAGTAAGAAAAAAAGATCATTTATAGTTCCTATAAGAGTCGAAGGACGAGCGTGGGTAATAAGGAAAGATAATATTGATACTGATATGATTTTCCATAACAGATATCTTTCGATTACTGATATTAAAGAGATGGGGCAGTATACTTTTAACAATTTAAAGGGCTATGAAAATTTTGCAAAAAATGTAAAAAAAGGTGACATTGTTGTTGTAGGAAAAAATTTTGGATGCGGTAGCTCGCGTCAGCAAGCTGTTGACTGCTTTAAAGCTCTTGGAATAAGCGTAATAATAGCAGAATCCTTTGGTGCTATATATGAGAGAAATGCAATTAACAATGCAATGCCAATAATAACTATGGAAAATATAGTAAATCATATAGCAAACAAAGATATAATTTCAGTTGAATTTAAAACTGGAGTGATTAGAAATAAAACACAAAATAAGATATATCAAGCAAAACCATTTTCTTCATCACAACTTGAAATTTATAAAAGAGGTGGTTTGCTTAATAGTTTAGATTAGATATAAAAAAATATTTTGTAATCGATCTGAGTAATATTTCTTAAAAGAAATTGTTTTATAAAAAATTAAAGGTTGAATAATCGTAATTTCGAGGAGAAATTATAAAAAAACGAATAGATCAAACTGCTCTAAACATAATCGATGATGCCTAACTTAATAAATTTCACATTTTAAATAAGAACGTATATATTTGTAAAATATATTACCGATGCTCGTGATTGATGATTACATAGGTGCCTTCCTTCTTCTATTGGCTGGTTTTGGAAGTGGATTATATGTTAGTATTGCATCAGGTACTGCAGTTGTATTTATGATTCCATGTTTGACGATTTTTATCGGCAGTTCTATTTATCAGGCAATTGGCACAAGTCTGATAATAGATTGTATTATTGGGGGTGTTGCTGGCATAATTTTCCTAAAAAAGGGTAATGTCAATTTTAAACCAGTAATCGTTCTTTCCATTGCTGGTATTATAGGTTCATTTATTGGTACCTTTTATAATTCAGGTGCACCAGAATCGTTCTTGACTATTTTTATAGCTATAGTTCTCATCTTTTTTGGTGCGATTCTAATAAAAAACGGCGTGATGAAAAATGTTGAATATATAAAGAGTAAGTTGAATTTTACATGGTTTCAAAACAACAAGATTATTTCCTTTATTTTCTTTGGATTAATTATTGGATTTGCTAGCGGTTTTTCAGGTATGGGAAGTAGTGGAGCTGTTACCCTTGTTCTTATTTTTGTAATGGGTTATGATCTTCACACATCTATTGGAACAGCTCTTCTAATGATGTTTTTCATTGCAGGTTCAGCAGCTGTCGGACACGGAATTATCTATGATAATATTATTTATAATGCTGCACTGATGGCAGGTCTTGGAGCAGTTATTGGTGCTACTTCTGGTTCTATACTGGCAAATAGAATTAATGAAGATAAACTTGGAAGATTAATCGGGTTCATTATCATGAGTCTTGGTGGATTAGTCATTGTAAAAATGTTAATTTAGATGTCATAATTGCTATTAAATTGGATTATTTTCTTATATTCAATTATTTACGTTTTTTAAAAATTGAAAATCTATTCCTTTTTACACTTCCTGTTAAAAGACGATCTGTTTTAAACACCCATACCACAAGGATAATCATAACAAAGGCAAATAATGATACATAAATAATTCCACCAATCACTAGTAAATAATCATTAAAAATTAAAGCTCTTGGAGCCATCATGGGATGAGAAAATGGTATGGCAAAGAGAAAACCTTTTATGGCTAGTGGAAGAGTATCAAAATCTACAAACATAGTAATAAACATTGGTATCATAGCAAGCATCGTTACTGGAAATACAAGTGTCTGTGCACTTTTGTAATTTTTTGCAAATGTTCCAAGCAACATACATAAAGCAAGAGCTGCAATTAATGTAATAAATAAAGAGATTCCCACAAGTATAAAATCCTGCGAGGTTAATATTAGATCATAATCTGCAAGGTTCAACATTCCTGACATTTGAAATCCTTGAAAATAATTACTCATACCAATCATATATATTACAGCAAAAAGAAGTCCAATAGATGCACTAGCAGCAATTTTTCCAGTAACAATACTTGTTCTTTTTACTGGAAGAGTAAGCAGAGTTTCTAATGTTTTATTTTCTTTTTCCATTGCCATTGACGAAATAATCATTTGTCCTGAAAATATTATTAACATCATTATAACAATAGGAATAAATGTCGATTGAGTAGACAACATACCTGCAATTGTTCCTGGAGAAAGTTCAATTACTCTATCTTTAAAATAAGTAGTGTCTAATCTTGAGGTAGGCCAAAGGGCAATACTTGCATTAACAGTTGTATTATTTTCAATAAGAAATTTTGATATCTCGCTATTTAAAGAACCAATTATTCTTTCGACAACTTCTGATGATATAGAATCAAAAATTCCTGCCCCTTTCATTATCCAATAGACTTCAATTTCTCCTCGAGAATCATTTAAAATTTCTCTGGAAAAATTTTCTTTTATTACAATTAAAGCCAATCCTTCTTTTTGTTTTATTTCTTCTAATCCATATTGTTTATCAGCAATATCAGATGATAAGAAAACAACATCAGAATTATTTTCTATATATGATGTTGCAATTCTTGATAAATTATTATCGTCTTCATTTATATATCCTAATATAGGTTCTTCCTGAAATCCTTCTTGAATCCCTTCCATTGAACTCCCAATTGTACCAAATATTAGTGCAATTATGATAACAGGGATAATTGTTGAGAGAGTAAGCAGTTCTTTTAATTCTTTTTTAATAATATTCCCAAGTGCACTCATTTTACCACCTGAACAAAGACTTCTTCAATGTTATTTGCACTATACTTATCCATTAAAAATTTAGGTTTACCCTCTTCCACGATCTTTCCTTCTGCTATTAGTGCTATACGATCACAGAGATATTCAACTTCAAGCATATTATGAGAAGAAAGAAGAACTGCCGTTCCCCTCATAGCTGTATTTTTTATTATTTTTCTAATTTCTTGAGCACTTATAACATCAAGCCCAGAGGTGGGTTCATCAAGAATTGCTAGCTTAGGATTTATCATTAGAGCTCGTCCTACTAGCAAACGTCTTTTCATTCCTTTGCTATACGTATCAACTTTATCGTCTATTTTATCCCCAAGATTAGCTATTTCAATCCCTAGAGATACTATTTCCTGTGTATTTTTTTCAAAAAAATTTGCAATAAATCGCAGATATGCCCTACCTGTGAGATTTTTATATGCACCAGCATCTTCTGGGAGATAACTAATAAGTTTCCTTATCTCATCTGGTTTTTTTCTTAGATCAATTCCTAGAATATTTACAGATCCTGAAGTTATCTGAAGCAATGTTGATACAACTCTCAGAGCTGTAGTTTTCCCGGCTCCATTGGGGCCAATAAGACCAAAAATCTCTCCACTATTAACAGTAAATGAGACACCTTTTACCGCCTCAGTAGATCCATAGTTTTTTACAAGATTTTTCACTTCAACCGAAATCATAATTCCCTTCATATTCTAATGGGTTTTTACCGCTGTTCCAAATGCAATAATTTCTGCCGCACCCTGCATTGTTTGTGCTGTTGCATACCTCATTCCAATAATTGCATCTGCTCCTAGTTTTTTTGCATCTTCAATCATTCGGTTCATTGCTGTTCTTCGTGCTTCTTCAACAAGTTCTGTATATGGTATTGATTCTCCACCTATCACACTTCTCCCCATGGCTCTTAGATCTTTCCCGACGTGTTTCATTTGCACGCAGCTTCCAAAAACTACTCCAAGTACTTCTTTTACTTCTCTTCCTGGAATCGTACCTGTGGTTGCAACCATCATATTATTACCTTTCCCCCTCTAT
>DAOWFO010000006.1 GCA_030637965.1 Thermoplasmata archaeon | reverse complement strand
GAAGAAATAATTGATTATGATATTAAAAAGATTGAAGATGTAGGAGTGGAAATTAGAACTAACACTCCGATAGGTCCAGATTTAAAATTAACCGACCTTGCTAAGGCGGGTTATGAAGCGATTTTTATAGCAATAGGAACTCATAAAAGCAAGACATTAGGTATTGAAGGTGAGGAGTTAGATGGTGTAGTTCATGCTTCAGGCTTCTTGCATGATATGGGTCTAGGAAAAAAAGTTGATTTTAAAGGGAAAATTGTAGCTGTTATCGGCGGTGGAAATGTTGCTATAGACTCTGTTCGTTCTGCAATTCGTCTAGGTGCAAAATCAGCATTTGTTGTTTATAGACGTTCAAGAGCTGAGATTCCTGCAATAAAGGAAGAACTTGCTGAGTGTGAAAATGAAGGTATTTCATTTTATTATCTAGTTGCACCCAAAAGGATCATTGGAGAAAAGGGTAAGGTTGTTGGAATTGAATGTCAACGTATGAAATTGGGTGAACCAGATGATACTGGAAGAAGAAGACCTATACCGATTAAAGGTTCAACGTTTACGCTGGATACTAATATTGTTATATCTGCTGTTGGCCAGATGTCTGTTTTATCGGAATTGGCAGAAACTTCAGTGCATGTCGAAGTTCAAGAAAATGGTGTTGTGCCAATAGCTACTGAGAACCTTGATTTAAAAGGAGTTTTTGGTTTTACTGATTTCTTGAGGGAACTAAGTATTGGTAAAAAAATTGAGATTGGTAAAAAAATTGCGGTCGTTGGAGGAGGAAACGTTGCAATTGATGTTGCACGTTCAGTTTTGAGAATCGGCGGTGATGAAGTTCATATAATGTGTGTTGAATCAAGGGAAGAAATGCCTGCATTTAAACGTGAGATTAAGGAGGCTGAACAGGAGGGTATTATTATTCATACCAGTCTTATGCCAAAAAGAATCATAGGATCTGGAGGTAAAGCTGTAGGTTTAGAAACCATGAAATGTACTTCTGTTTTTGATTCCGATGGAAGCTTTAACCCTAGAGTAGAGCCAAATACAGAGTCTATCCTTGAAGCTGATACAATTATTGTTGCAATAGGCCAAGAGGTGGATTATACATTGTTGAAATCCGCTGATGGTGTACTAGTTACAAGAGGTGGTTTGTTACAGGTTGATGGGATTACTCAACAAACAAATGTTCCAGGTGTTTTTGCTGCAGGCGATGTAGTACAAGGTCCAGGACTTGTGATAGAGGCTATTGCCACGGGTCACGAAGCTGCAATTTCCATTGATCGATATCTTAGAGGTGAAAATCTTAAGAAAGGAAGAGTAAAAAAGGAATCAATAATTGCCCCTACTCCTGAAAGAGAATTCAAAAAACAACCACGTATAAAACTTCCCACTCGTCCTGTTGGGGAAAGAATTCACAATTTTGAAGAAGTAGAATTAGGACTAACAGAAGAAATGGCTGTTGAAGAAGCAAATCGATGTTTAAGCTGTAATATTTGCTCGATTTGCAAACAATGTGAGGAAGCTTGTGAGGCTGATGCTATACAACACGATGCAAAGGAAAAATTAGTTGATCTTGAAGTTGGTGCGATTGTTGTTGCTACTGGTTTTGATCTTTTTGATGCTTCAAAAAAACCTGAGTATGGTTATGGTAAATATAAAAATGTGATAACTGGTTTGGAGTTCGAAAGATTAGTTTCTGCTTCAGGTCCCACCGAAGGACATATTGAAATCAATGGTAAACAACCTAAAAACGTAGTTTTTATTCAATGTGTAGGCTCACGAGATAAGGAAACTAATGAATATTGTTCTCGTGTTTGCTGTATGTATACTGCAAAACATGCTCATCTGGTACGAGAAAAAATACCTGAAGCAAAACTGACTGTGTATTATACAGATATGCGGGCATTTGGAAAAGGTTACGAAGAGTTCTATAATCGGGTACAGGGGGAGAATATTACATATAGAAGAAGAGAGCTTGATGATCAAATTGAAGTAAAAAAGAAGGGTAAAAAAGTCATAGTAAAGGCTAAGGGTCATCATGATATCGAAGCCGATCTTATTGTTCTTGCAACAGCTATAGTTCCACGGGAAGATTCTAAGGAAATTACTCGAATATTAAATATTAATCAGAGCGCTGATGGTTTTCTTTTAGAAGCACATCCGAAGCTTCGTCCGCTTGATACATTTACAGAGGGCATTTTCCTTGCCGGTTGTTGTCAGAGCCCAAAGGACGTTCCAGATACTGTTGCTCAAGCTAGTGGTGCAGCTTCTAGAGCATGTGATATAATTTCTAAAAAACGACTAGAAATCGAAGCAACAATAGCCATTGTCGATGAAGATCTTTGCCGTGGTTGTGGTTTTTGTGTAGATGCATGTCCATATAAAGCGATTGAGTTAAAAGAAATAGATCGCTTCGGTCATAAAATTATTGTGGCAAGTGTGAATGAAGCACTTTGTAAGGGATGTGGTTCTTGTTCTGCTGCTTGTCTCAACGGTGCGATTAGCCATTTAGGCTTTACAGATGGACAGATTCTTACAATGATTAAAGCTCTTGGAAAATAAAATCTTTAAACAATAATCATTAAATAAATCAGGTCTCTAAATGATCCAAACTTCCTCTAGTTAAATTTGAACCAGATTTAATCTACAATACATAGGTATCTTAATAACGGAAGCATATGTAATAATTGTAATTTTCAATTTATGAACAGTGAATTTATACCTCTCTTTAATTGGGATATAACAGAGATTGAGCTATAATTTAAATGGATATCTAGAATCCTCAACAGTAGTTATAGAATATCTACATCCTAGATCCTTAAGAACGTCATCAATATCATTTATTAGTTCAATAAGTTGTTTTTCATTTGGTTTTTTTGACCAGTGAAATACAAAATCGTAATCTCCAACTATCGCTTCTCCCGAAGGAATAACTCCACTTCCTATATGACCTTCAAAAATATTGGGTAAATCATTTGCTAATTTTTGCAGCTCTACAACTGCTTTACCTATTGGCGGTCCATATATCTTAATCTTACTCATCATGCTTTTTTCACTATCAACATACAAATTATAATGTGTTATATAAATCTTTATGAAATTCAAATTTACTGTACATAAAAAGATTTCAAGTGTACAAATTAATTAAGGGATTTAAATTTTATTAACCAGCATAAAAAAAATAACAGATAATGATTAATAATTTTGTTAAATACACTTTGCGAAAAGTAAGCTTACATTTTAAAATTTTAACAATATTGTCAATAAATTTTCTAATAATCAAATCTAAAACATACTAAGCTTTAATGTTGGAGGTGTACCAATCGTAATATAAATTACTTTTTTTCTACCTGTGTTTTTAGCTTTATGCTGTTGATTTGATTTATGCCATAAAATATCTCCCTTGCTAAGTTTGTACGTTTTATCAGCGATTGAATATTCCATTTCCCCCTCAATTACAAGGTGAATTTCCTCTCCATCATGATTAAACCATCTTGATTCTGAACCAGGATCTAACTCAGCTATTATTGCTTCCATTCTTTTTGATTCGACTATTAATTTATACAATCTATCTGTTTTTTTTATCTGGCTTTTACTATCTCCATTTTTTATAAAGAAAGCCCCGTCATTAAATGTCATATTATTCTAAATAATAGATTATCATTTAATAATATTTCCAAAAAATTTGATTAGTTTGTAATAAAAATTTACCTTAGTCTTTCATATTAACATATAGTTTCAAATTATTTTTCTAGGAAAAAACTATTATAAATTTCTGTTGGATTATGTCAAAATACATTCTTATTGAAGATGGTTTGAATGTACCAGAAAAAAGCGTAATATATAATCCAAATGATGAATTTTCTAAAACTAAGAGCTTCAGTTTTCAGATATTTCTTTCTACTAGTTCCCCAATCTTGGTTCAGCACACTGAATAGAAAGATAAATCTACCATTGGAACAAGAAATCAAGAATTTTTATAAAAAATATTACAAATAAAAAACGAAATCTACTTATTAGCTTTTCATTTAAAATAATTTTCTAATTAATAGAATAATGGCTGTAAAAAGAGTTAAGTAACAACAATTGATATCTATATAAGAGGTGAATTGTTGAATGGGAATTTATAAGATAATAGATATTGTTGGAACTTCAGAAAAAAGTTTTTCAGATGCTGCAAAAAATGCAATTGTTGAAGCGGCAAAAACAGTTAAAAAAATTCGAAGAGCAGAGGTTACAAAATTTGATGTAAAGGTAGAAAACGATAAACCTTCTGTCTACAGAGCAGAAGTTAAAATTTCATTTGAAATTGAAAGGTAGTAATATAGCTTAAATAGTTAATAATCTTTCATTTCTTTTATAACAAATTCAAGATAAAATATAAAGTTTAAGATATTTTGTTAAATATATAATCATATAATTTTAAGAACTTCAATTCTACCAACTAATTATATTATAGAGAATTAAAATTTTCAATAACAAAATGATATATAAATTAAATATTGAGAAATCAATTTTTATCTATTGAACTATTGGAATAGTTAGGCTGCCAGAAGGCATTATAACAATTCTTGGTACTTTACCTCTTGTTTTGATTGTTTTAACTGCATCATCTACTGCAGACTGTATGTTACTATAGGGTTTCATTAATGTTTTTTTAACTACATTATCTTCAAGATCGGTAACTGCCCACATTTCGGCATAATTTCCAATTTGCGCCATCTTGGCAGCTTTATGATATCCTAATCTATATTCATTTTCTATAAGTTTAAAAACCTCCTGAGAAGTATCAGCTTTTGACAATAGATTTAAGAAGGCATCCTCTCCGACACCCATGCGACATTTAGATACCAAAATTATAATTCCATCTGATTCCAAAGCAAGTTTACCATTATCAAGTGCTTTTTGAGATTGGTATAAATCTATATCCATTGGATAAGGTGCTACAGTAATAACAATATTCCCTTTTTTCTTTAGAGGAACACAAAATACCTCTTTTGAGTAATCAATGGCAGCATCAAAAGATTTGAGAAGATCACCAGCAGTAACAGCATATATGTCATGTTCACCAGTCAACACAGTTTGTATAGAGAAGACATTAACTTCCTTTAACACATTCATAGCATCCACCATATCTTCGTGAACTGGATTACCTTCAAGAGCTAGAGATCGTGCTTCATCACTAAGGGCAAGTTTATGGTTCATTTCAATTGTATTGTATGAGGCTACTCCAGGAAGAAAAGATTTTCTTCCACCCGTAAAACCACCAAAATAATGTGGTTCTACACTTCCAATAACAAGCACGTTTCCAATTTCCGAGACCATCTTATTGATGTACATCTCGGTTCCATTCTTTGATTTTCCTAAGTACTCCATATCTTCTTCTTTTCTAGCATTATGAGCATATATCTGTTCCTTGAATTCATCATAAATTTTTCCAAATATAAACTTATATTCTTCATTGGTGGGGGCTCTATGTACACCAGTTGCAATAAGGAATTTTAAATTTGGGTGAGAAGAAAGAACAGGATAAAGATATTTTAATATCTTTTTAGTAGGGGTAGGTCTAGTAGCATCGTTTACAATTACTAATAAACGTTTTGCGTTTGAAGCAAATTGATCAAATGGTTCTTTGCTTATTGGATTTTTTAATGCTTTTTCGATAATGTTATTTTCATTACTAATTTTAACTTTATTTGGTGTTATTATTTCATAATACTCAGGAATTTCCACTTTTATTTTTTCTTTACCATATGGAATATTTACTTGCATGAATTTCACAATAGCTTGGTTAGTTAAAAAATTAGCGTATATAGTTAATCCTAATGATTTATATGGCAAGCTATTATTCGTTCTTTAATGTTTAACTTCCATGTAGCAATTATTGGAGGTGGAGTCATTGGTTCTGCAATTGCTAGAGAGTTGTCAAAATATAAAATAAATGTTATAGTTATTGAAATGGGAAGCGATGTTGCTTCTGGTGCTAGCAAAGCAAAT
This sequence comes from Thermoplasmata archaeon, assembly GCA_030637965.1. Classification (GTDB taxonomy): domain Archaea; phylum Thermoplasmatota; class E2; order DHVEG-1; family DHVEG-1; genus DAOWHD01. The sequence continues at coordinate 5,948 of DAOWFO010000006.1, read as the reverse complement.
AGTGGGGTTGTTCATAGTGGAATAAATTCCGCTGAATTTTCTTTAAAAGCTCGTTTTTGTGTTGAAGGAAACAAAATGTTTCAACATTTAGCTGATGAACTGAACTTACCTCTTAAATGGATTGGAAAGTTAGTGATAGCGAAAAATGATGAGGAAATTAATAAACTTGAATGTTTGAAAAATGTTGGGATAAAAAATGGAGTTAAAGGATTAAAGATAATTGGAGGAACAGAATTGAAAAAACAGGAACCGCACATATCTTGTGTTTCTGGATTGTGGGTTCCTACAGCAGGTATTACTTTACCTTATCAGTTAACAATTATTTTGGCTGAAAATTCTATCGAAAATGGGGTAAAATTTTTACTTGAAGCAAAGGTAAAAGATCTTAAAAAAAAGAACGATTATTTCCTAATAGAAACCAATAAAGGAAACTTTCAATCAGATATAGTGATAAATGCTTCAGGTTTGAATTGTAGAGAAATAGTTTCTATGATAGAAGAGCCAGATTTTAATGTATATCCATGTAGAGGAGAATATCTTGTTTTAGATAAAAATTATAGCTCTTTAATCAACTCGATGATATATCCTGTACCAGTTGTAGAACATGGTTTTTTAGGTATTCATATCACTCCTACAATTGAAGGAAATTTACTACTTGGTCCAAGTTCAGAATATATTAATAATCCAAATGATAAAAAAACAACAAAGGAAAAAATGAATATTATATTTTCTGAAGCTAAAGAAATTATACCTATTATATCAAAAAAAGCAGTTATAAACGCCTATGCTGGTATAAGATGCAAACTTTCCCCCCCTGGATTATATAAACAAGTAGATTATATTGTTGAAGAAAGTAAGAAAACGCCTGGTTTGATTAATCTGTTAGGAATAGAGTCTCCAGGACTCACCGCAGCTCCTGCTATTGCTATAGAGGTATCAAATATAGTTTCTAAATCTATTGAATTAAAACAAAAAAATAAATTTAAATCTAAAAGTAATAAAAGAAAACGATTCTCCGAGATGTCAACTGAGGAACAATCTGCTTTGATTAAAGAGGATAATAGTTGGGGTAGAATTGTTTGTAGATGCGAGCATGTAACTGAAGCAGAAGTAATTAAGGCGCTTTCAAATCCATTGGAAGCAAAAACTTTTTCCTCTGTTAAATATCGTTGTAGAGCTGGAATGGGTCGATGCCAGGGTGGTTTTTGTACTCAACACATTGTAAGAATTATGGAAAAAAACTTTAACTTAGACATAAAAAATATAAAATTAAAATCGCCAGATTCAAAACTTTTCTATGGTAGAGTGAGGGTGGAAAAAGGTGATTGAAAAATCTGTTGATATAGCAGTTATTGGAGGAGGACCAGCAGGTCTTGCTTCTGCAATATCCGCTAAGGAATCAGGTGTTAAAGAAGTAATAATATTTGATAGAAATAGTTGGTCTGGTGGTATACTTCCTCAGTGTATTCATGATGGTTTTGGTGTAGAAGAAACAGGATTATTAATGACTGGACCAGAATATGCTGAAAAGTATATCAAAATGGCAGAAAAAATTGGTGTAAAATTATTGAATGAGACAACGATAATTAGCTTTAATAAAAAACGAGAAATAAACGCAGTAAACAAAAATGGAATATATAAAATAAAGGCCAAAGCAATTGTTCTTGCAATGGGGTGCAGAGAAAAAACAAGATGGAATGTAATGATCCCAGGTGATAGACCAAGTGGAATCTATACTGCTGGAGTTGCACAGGCGTTAATAAATCTTTATAATATACTGCCAGGTAGAAATGTGTTGATATTAGGCTCTGGAGATGTTGGCCTTATAATGGCTCGCCGTTTAAAATTAGAAGGTGCAAATATTTTAGGAGTAGTTGAAATCCTTCCTTATCCTAGCGGTCTACCAAGAAATGTTGTTCAATGTCTTGATGATTATGATATACCTCTTTTCTTGAAACATACTATTACATCAATTGTTGGAAAGGGAAGGTTGAAGCAGGTTACAATTTCACAGGTTAATGAGAATTTGCGTCCTATCTCTGGAACTGAAAAAAGAATCGAGTGCGACACTCTTCTCTTATCTGTAGGACTTAATCCTGAAAATGAACTGAGTAAAGTTGCAGGAATTAAAGTTGATACTCGTACTGGTGGACCCATTGTTAATCAAGATTTTGAGACAACTATTTCTGGAGTATTTGCTTGTGGTAATTGTCTTCAAGTGTATGATAATGTAGATATTCTTTCTTTGGATGCAAAAAAAGCGGGAGAAAGTGCTGCTAAATTTATTTATTATCAAAAAAATAAAAAAAACATTCAGTTGAATATGGGACAAACATTTCTTAATAATATTCCAGGGAATGGAATTAGTTATGTTATTCCTCAACGTATTAGTAAATTTGGAGATATACAATTAACTTTTAGGGTTAAAAAGCCAAATGAATTATCAAATCTATGTGTAAGTTCAAATGAAAAAACGATATTTGAAAAAGAATTACTATGTGTAAATCCAGCTATTATGAATAAGATTAACATTTCGATTACAAAAGAAACTGCTATTAAATCATTGGAGGTAAAACTTAATGATGGTTGAGAAAAGAATTACATGCATCATCTGTCCAATTGGTTGTGATATATTAGTGAAAATTGAAGGCGGTGAATGCAAGACTATGGAGGGAGTTAAGTGTAAAAAAGGAGAAGAATATGCAATAAATGAAGTTCTCAATCCTAAACGCATGTTAACAACTTCGATATTAGTAGAAAACGGAATTTGGCCACTTGTAAGTGTAAAATCTTCTGAACCAATACCAAAGGAAAAATTATTTCATGCTTTAAAAGAAATTAAGAAAACAACAATAACAGCACCAGTAAATTCAGGTCAAATAATAATTAAAAATGTAGCAGAGACTGGTATAAATATTATAGCAACTAAATCAGTAAAAGATAATACAAAAAATAATTGAAAAATGATACTCCTTTAAATTTTTATTAACTATATTATAGTATTATAATATTTAAAAATCTGATTAAACTGAAAAATAATTTTAGTAAATTAACTAATTAATTTGGACTATATCCTTCTTTATTTTGATTATAAATATCAATGCTTTCTTGGATCAATTCTGTTAGATATATAGATCTGTCTTTATCATTATCTAAACCAAGGGTTCCATATAATGTAGTATAATATGGTCTAATGATTCCATTATCATATCCAAGAGTAATTATAGCAAACATTGGTAATCCACTAATATGATCTTTATCATAAATAGGAAAAGATTTTTTCATTTTATCTGATGCGTGATTAATATTTGTATAGAAAAATGCAATATCAGAACCTTTTAAATTTACTATTTCATTGACCATATCTTCCTTTCCAAATGTAATATTAAAAAGATCTTGTATTATTGGATACATGATATCACATCCTAAACAAGCATCTTCACTATAATGTAAGAATATTACTCCATGAGTTAGATTCTCTAAAACAAACATTGGATGTGGATCGCCATATGCTGTTTCAAAAGTGAAATCGATTTTAGTTATAGGTTCAAGTTTAAGGCAACTTAAACAAAGGACAGAAACAATACCAGAATGCACATCTTCATAAACATCGGTAAAGATCAACATTCCACCTAACGAACCAGATACGATAATTAAGGCACTTATTTGAATTGTTAGTATCTTTTTCATTTATTATCTCTCATATTTTATCAGATTTTTTGGACAAATATTTATACATTTTCCACAAAGAATACATTCAGGATCTCTATTCATGTTGCATACATCAATACCCATAGGACAAGCATTTGAACAAGCATTACAGTGGAGGCATTCCTTATCAATTTTCTCTTTTGGCGCTAATGAAATATGTAAAATACTAATTTTATTAAAGGGGGCTAGAATAGCACCAATAGGACAGAAATATCTACACCAGCCGCGTTCGATAGTAAAGATTAATATAAGAAATAAAACGAATATTACAATGGCAGCCAAAAAGTAATACCCAGGTACAAATTTACCCGGATATAGAATCAATGTAGGTATCGTACCTGTAAGAACACCTATCGGACAGATATCTGTGAACATAAAACCTATTAAATAGCTTGTAAGAATGACGACTCCAATAAGAAGAAAATATTTTATGTATCTTAAGTAAGGTTCAATTTGATGTTGCCCCAATTTTTCGATAGAAGGATATTTTTTCAACTTTCTTGCGATTTTTCCAGTTCCTCTCTGTAGTAAACCAATAGGACATCCCCATCCACATATTGCTCTACCTGAGGTCACTCCAAAGAAGCCGAGAATTAAAATTGGATAAAGAAGCAATCTCCAATTTAAACTGTTTTTGTACACGCTTTGTTCAATGGCACGAAGTGGGCAAGCTGATGTTGCAGCAGGACAGGAATTACAATAAAAAAAAGGATAACAGAACCCTGTTTTTAGACCTAAGGCTCCAAGATTAGCTGAAAAAAAGATTAAGATTTGAGAAAGTAAACGTTTAATCTGAAATTTCATCCATTATCTCTTTCTCTTATTTAATATTAGTAATATAAAGATTACCGAAATAAGCACTCCAATAAATTCAAATCCAGGTGTTTCTCCATTTTTATCTCCACCATTTACTGTTGAGTCGTCATCATCTCCATTTACTGGGTCAGATAGATTTATTATTGTTCCTTTTCCATCAGATCCTTTAAAATAGTCGATCCATGCATCACTTGTTTTTACATCGATCCAATATTGAATATATGTCGCATCATTATGAAGAAGAGTAATAGAAACTTCATATTTGCCACCACCAAGATCAGTCATTGATTCATTTTTTACAGAATCTGAAAAACATATTCCTGTATTAGCATCACATTCTTGTATATGTAACCATACTTCAGTTGTATTTTCATCTTTTATTGTAGGGGTGAATGTTATTGTAGATTCTGGGGCTGGAGATTGAGGTTTTATCTCGATAGTTGGCTCATTTGCGGCCGAGATATTATTTAAAGTCAACATAAAAAATCCTAAAATTACAATAGTTATTATCAAAATTCTTTTAGTATTATTCTTCATATTATTTCCCCTATTTATTTGCTCTATTTATTTCTTTTATCAAATTTTCGCTTTGGGTTAATCCTGAATCCGAATAATAAATGTTTCCTTCTTTATCTATTATAACAAGTTTTGGAATACTTGAAACCTGATAATTAGTTCCTACGTTTTGTTCATAATCGTCCAATACAAATGTCCATTTATCTAAATAATCTCCAAACACTACTTCAAGATCGTCTCTAGTTTCACCTATCTGGACATCAACAGATACAATTATTATTTCATCACCCTTCTCTTCTAAAACTTTCTCTAATTCCCCCATTTGTGGGACACACCAACCACACCATGATGTCATGAAATCAAGCACAATAACTTTTCCGATATGCTCTGATAATGTGAAGTCATTTCCTTCAATGGTTTTTAGTGTAAAATCAGGTGCATCTCCCCATACCCTTTCTGATGGTGATGATTCTTGTGACACTAGATATACATATATTACACCTATGATGACAATTATAATGAAAAATACTACAACAATGCTCATCTTTAGTTTGTTGTTTTTACGAATATTTTCTTTTTTTACATTTCTTTTTCCACTCATAATCATCAATTTATTGAATATATCTATACACAAATATTATTTATTCATATTGGGCAAGTTTTGCTTTAAGCATATCTTTAGGCATTGCCCCAACAATTTTGTCGACTAATTCTCTGTTTTTAAACACAAGTAGAGAAGGTATGCTCATGATGCTATACTTTGAAGCGGTAATTTGATTTTCATCGACATTTAATTTTCCGAAAACAATTTTCCCCTGCATTTCTTTTGCTAGATCATCAATTACAGGACCAACCATTCTGCATGGGCCACACCACGGTGCCCAGCAATCAATAACTATTGTTTG